>JAZFRP010000243.1:0-10124 GCA_036445715.1 Candidatus Humimicrobiaceae bacterium
AGGATCTTGTAGAAAACCCGCCCTCAGATTTTGAAGAGGTCCTGGAATATACTCAAAGCATAACCGCCTCTGAAGATTTTGAAGAAGGGACCTATGGTTTTTTATTAAATGAAAGCGAAGCAGACTGGATAATACCTTTTATTGGTGGTTATAATGGCTGGATAATAGACTATTCCACTAACTCATTGACTCTTGATTCGCAGGCTACCCAGTCAACACTGGAGTTTTTGGATTATGCATATAATCAGGACCCGATACTTGAGGCAGGTATGGAATATGGTGAAATAAATGAGCTTTTTAAGAACGGCAGCGTCCATATGATAATAGACCATTATAGTTCTGCAGATGAATATATTGAAGCAGGAGTAAACATAGGGATATCAAAAATACCCAGGGTATGGGGAGGAACAAAATATCCCACACCCATGATCTCGGGCTTAGGTTTTATGATAAATACAAATACTTATGGAGTCGAGCTGGCTGCAGCAAGAGAGTTTATAGATTTTATGCTGGCTGAAGAGATCCAGCTTGCCTGGAACGGAAGCACATCGACCCTTCCGGTGCTTAAGTCAATAGATAGTAATGGAGGTTTTGGGCAGGACATTATTTTAAGTGCTGCATATGAGCAGGCAAAGATATGCAGGGGTAAACCTTTCGACCAGCTTTTAATGGTAATAAGAAATTCTATCAGTGACAATGTAGATAGTCTTCTTGCAGGAGATATATTACCTGCAGATGCTGCATTAAAGATCCAGGAAGATGCCATAAGGCTCAGATCCGGAGCACTCCCACTTAATAAATCAGTCGAACCGGAACAGGAAGACCAGGAACCGGGTGAAAGCGTAGAAGATAATTAATAGATCACGGGAAAGAAACCGGGAATATTAAAGTCAATTGTAAAAACTATTAACTTATTTTAAGAGGAAATATTTATGAAAGATTATGATTTTGATAAACAGGATAAAAGGAAGTCATTTTTTATTAAGGGCTGTATTTCAATAATAGCTGCAGCAATATTTATAGTGATCGGTGCTCTTTTTATGCTGGGAACACTATCGATCGTATATAAAGTATCTCCGGGAGGACTTTTAACCGGTAATGCCGGAATTTCTGCAAGGAGCACAAAAGAAGATGTACAAGCCGATAACAGCCAGGACGACCAAACAGCAGAACTAGAAAAACCAAGGGAAAAAATAGACCTGCCGGGTCTTGAAGAGAAAATCGGGGGGAAGGAATTCCTTCTTGAAGAATTTGATAATGCTGTAAGCAGGATTGTTGAAGAAGTAAAACCCATGGTAGTAAATATAAGGGTAAGGGCCGCACAGAAAAATTCCCAGGGGGATGAGGTGTTTGCAGAAGGTCTCGGTTCAGGAGTGATCTTTACAAGCGACGGTTATATTATTACAAACAATCATGTAGCCGGTGCCGCGGACGAGATAATAGTCACCCTGTTTGACGGGAGGGAATATCCCGCTGAGCTGATAGCAGGGGATCCAAATACCGATATAGCAGTTATAAAGATTGAAGCAGAAGGAACACTGGAGGCAGCAAGTTTTATTTCAATAGATGATGTAAAAGTGGGAGAGCTTGTTATAGCAGTTGGAAGCCCGTTTGGATTACAGCAGACAGTGACGACCGGAGTGATAAGTGCAAAAGGCCGGGACATTACCCTTTCCCCGGTCACACTACCTATGGTCAACCTGATACAGACAGATGCTGCAATAAACCAGGGTAATAGCGGGGGGCCGCTGATAAATTCCTCAGGACAGGTTATCGGCATCAATACACTTATTTTCTCTCCCAGCGGCGGAAGCGCAGGAATAGGTTTTTCGATACCGAGTGATACCGCAGTAAATATTGCAGAACAGATAATAAATTACGGCAGGGCCCGGATCCCATATATCGGTATTGAGATGGGGGGAGATATAGAGACAGATGTGGTAGGCGTCTATATCGTAAACACCCTTGAAGGTTATCCAGCGCGTGAAGCCGGGATAAAAACCGGAGATGTGATCGTTAAATTTGACGGAGTATCTGTGAGTACCCCATTTGAAATATTTGCAGAAATACTTAAGAGAAATGTCGGACAGGAAGTGGATATTAGAATATACCGGGACGGAAAATATTTAACGCTGTCCCTGATCCTGGCAGAAGCTCCGTATACTGAAAATAATGGGGATACCGAATAGGAATAATAAGGAAATAATAGATTTTGGATATAAAGGATAAAAAACCAAACCCAAGAATGCCTGATGACAAGGAACTTGTAGCACGCGCAAAAAAAGGGGATAAGGCAGCCTTTGAAGGGCTGGTTAAGATGTTTTCAAAATATGTCTATACCACTGCTTTTTTTATCTTAAGGGATTCCCATGAAGCAGAAGATGCGAGCCAGGAGGTCTTTGTAAAAGTATACTTATCCATAGGGGGATTCAGGGGTCTTTCAAGTTTTAAGACATGGATAAGGAAACTTACGGTTAATACCTGTATAGATAAACTCAGGCTCCGGTCAAAACTTAAAGATAAAAAAGTCAGCCTTGATAAGATAACTGAAGAATATGAAGTAGTCTTTACGAGGTTCTCACAAAACCTGGAAAAGAAGTTTTTTAGCCAGGAAACAGTAAAAGAGGTTTTAAAGATCGTAGTAGATATGGAAGAAAGCTATAGGATCCCCCTGATCCTCAGGGATCTTCAGGACTATAGTTACAGGGAGATAGCAGAACTTACCGGAAAACCTATCGGTACAGTAAAGACAAATATTCACAGGGCCAGAAAGATAATAAAAGAAAAAATAAAGACTTATAAATAAATTTTTATTTTATACTATGGGAAGACTGAAACAAATAAATCCAAAATCAATCTAATATAATAGACAAGAAGACAGTTTTTTTGGAAAAATAAAAATAGCATGGGAAATAAAGAAAGCAAAAACCATAAGAGTCAAAATATGAGCGAAGTGAATAAATACTTAAAAATAGCAAAAGATGCAGTTATAGAGCCGGAAGGCGGTATTGAAGATAAAATAATCGATAGGATCTCTCATATAAAAGAAAAGGATAAAAACCTTCTTGATGAGAGCTTCAAAGATTTTTTTGATAAGAACAATTCAAGGCCTTACCTTGTCGGAGAAAAAATAAAGGACCATCCGGGAACCTTTTCCTTTGCAGTAGTCGTCTTGCTTGGAATATTTGCAGTATCTGCTTATTTTCTAAATATGCTGATATCGAATAATAAGAAATCCGGCTAAAAGACAAACCAGGGTCTCACAGCTTTTCTAAAATATACACTATCTTCTCCTGAAGACAATTCCAAGAATAAGAAGTACGATAATTATTATCCAGAACCAGGGATTTATAAAAAGGTCCCGAAGGGGTTCATAGCCCATACCGCCAAAAACTGTATCCAGGATATTTTCAAGCCACCCGTAAAACCTCTCAAAAAGCTTTGTAAAATTATCTTTTGTAAAAAAACCTTTTATGAATTCCATAGTTTTTAAATTGTATCGGTAATCATCAATTTTTAAAAGGTCAAAAAGTGCTTAATTTCTTCATTTTTTTATTGTTTAAATCCTACTCCCAAATTATAATCATTATTAATATTCATTTCTTAAAGGGAGGTGAGAGACTTTGAGTTACTTCAAACTCAAGGAGAGAAAAACCACCGTTAGGACAGAAATCGTTGCCGGAATCACCACGTTCATGACCATGGCCTACATCATTTTCGTGAATCCGGCTATTCTTTCTTCCGGTGGTGCTACCGGGATCCCCTTCGAAGCGGCGGTTATTGCAACATGTATCGGTGCAGGACTTATGAGTATGGTCATGGGTCTTGTGACTAATACACCGTTTGCATTAGCTTCCGGGATGGGGATAAATGCGGTAGTCATCTTTACTATTGTCTTCGGCCTGGGGCTCTCGTGGCAGCAGGCAATGGGCATCATCGTGATCGAAGGCATCATCGTAACTATCTTTGTACTTACAGGGCTGAGAAGCATGATCATGCGGGCGATTCCCATGGGACTAAAATATGCTATTGGAGTCGGTATCGGACTCTTCATTGCATTTATCGGTGCCCAGCAGGGAGGATTTGTGGATATAAATCCAGTAACCGCAGTGACCCTGGGAGATTTTACAGCAAGTTATACCCAGCTTGCAGCTTTTGGCCTGGTCCTGACGACAGTACTCGTTGCATTCAGGATCAAAGGAGGAATACTTATCGGGATCGTCGGTACGGCTATTATTGGAATGATCTTTAGAGTAGTACCGCTTCCGACACAGTATGTAAGCGTTCCGACCAAAGAGAGTTTTGCAACATTTTTCCAGGCAGATATAGTAGGCGCGGTCTGGAGCAATGGAATGGTCAATGTTGCGGCGCTCGTTATGGTATTTGCTCTGTTCATGACTGACTTTTTTGATACCATGGGAACAGTTATCGGAGTCGGTGGAGAAGCCAAGCTGCTGGACAAAGACGGAGCACTTCCTAATCTGAGAAGGGTTCTTCTGATAGACTCACTGGCTGCAGTAGCCGGCGGACTTTTTGGTGCAAGTTCAGTCACTACTTATATCGAGAGTGCATCGGGCGTATCTGATGGGGGAAGGACCGGCATTATGCCGACAGTGACGGGATTCCTATTCCTGGTCTCTATTTTCTTTGCTCCCCTGATCGCAGTTGTGGGAGGCGGAGTCGAGGTCGCTGAAGGAGTATATAAATATCCGGTGACAGCTTCTGCACTGATAATCGTAGGATTTCTGATGATGACAGTGATGTCGAAGATAGATTTTATCGATTATGAGATCGGAATACCTGCATTTCTCACTATAATAATAATGCCTTTTACCTACAGCATATCTTATGGTATAGGTTTTGGTTTTATAAGCTATACACTTATAAAGCTTTTCAGGGGAAAGATAAGGCAGCTTCATCCGCTTATGATCGTCGTAAGCATATTGTTTGCAGTAGCCTTTATAGCCCAATTCCTGGCTGAGAAATTTATCAGTTAAGCCAAAGAGCAAAATTTAATATTTCTAAAAAGGTCAGGGACGGCAATTTATATAAATGCTGATCCCTGACCTTCAAATATTTATGGATTGAAATTGAATAGTAAGACAATAAAAATATTTCTACTCTTATGCATTATACCTTTAGCTATTGCGGCTATGTCCTCATCATGTACGCTACTGGAAAACCTGACAGTATCAGCAAAAGGGAGTGAGGCTCCTGGTGATGGGAATACAGGCAGTACATTGTCCGGAACTGGTGATGGTGCAGGCAATAGAGAAAACGTAAATACAGCACCACTGGCAATAATGGATATATACCAGCAGAATTCAAACGGTTATTATATAGAAGCTGGTAATCCCGTATATTTTACGGCGGAAAATTCATCTGATACAGACGGGGATACACTGCAGTACTGGTGGGAGATAGAAGGGTCCGGCCAGCTTAGTGGAATGGACCAGGAACATACCTTTACTGAGACCGGGAAATACACCATCACGCTTACGGTTTATGATGGAAAGGACCAGTCGCTTGCAAAAAGACAGGTCGAAGTCGTAGAAATAGGCGGAAGCATAATAATCGAAGCCGAGCACAGCCTGACTGTAGAGATACAGTATGTTTTTGAAAATATGGGACCCGGGGACATAGAAGATCTTTTTTGTCTTATTGAAGTTCCCCAGACTCATCACCCATACCAGGTGATTATGGACAGGAGGTCTAATTATGTGGAAGGGGACCAGCTTTTTAATGATGAGTTTAATATAGTGGCCCAGTTTAATCTTGGAAGACTTGCCCAGGGGAAATCAAAGACAGCATATATAAACAGCGATGTGATCCTTTATGAGTATGATTATGCTGATATAGGCGGGGCGGTTTCCTATGAATCAGGGGATACCGACCTGGAGGACTATACAAAGAGTGAATATTTTATAGACAGTGATTCAAATATTATAAAATCTGCGGTCCGCACTGCAGTGGGACAGGAAAAAGATCCCCTGGTAATTGCTGAAAAGCTTTATGATCTTGTTACAGCTACCCTGGATTATGACCATAGTATTTTAGAAAATGGAAAATTTGGATTTAACTATGCTTCACAAGTCCTCCAGGATGGAAAAGGAGTATGTACCGACTATTCAGTACTTTATGCAGCCCTTTGCAGGGCCGCAGGGATCCCTGCGGCGATCGTACAGGGAGTACCGGTATTCAGTATTCTTAATGAACCGGAAAAAGAACTTCCATACGGACATGCCTGGGTTGAAATAAAATTGCCGGGCTATGGGTGGGTCCCGGTCGATGTGACGTCGGAAGAGGACTTCATGGAATATAATTATTTTCTGAACCTCCAGACATATAAAGGATCCGGTATGTTTCATAAAAGTCTTAAAATTGATGGTGAAGATTACTATCCTGGAGGATTTTATTATTCATGGACAGGAGAGACTGAACCAAATATAGTCCAGAGAATATCATATAGGGTAAAGGGCCTGGATAGATCTGAACTGAAGGTATCAACGGAGAGTAGTTTTCTGGATAATATAAGTGCAGTACTTTCTGAATATAATTTAGCCATAAACCATATAAATAATGCTCACAAACAGGGCTGGACATTCAATGATCCTGAAGATATAGCGATAGAGGAGACTTTTCTGGCAAAGCTTATCGAATTATCTGTAAGCCTTAAAAATATCACAGGGGCAGGAAGTTTCGGTCCGGAGTATGCGGACCTTATAGAGATATCAAATAATATCATATATCACAAGGACAGCCAGATCAACTATATGAAGTCCGGTGATTATGATAGCAGTATTTTAAAAAATAATGATTTTAAAATTTCGGTCAATTCACTTTTCGAATATTTTAATGAGATGGTCGATAACTATAATGAAAAGTATTGAATTTATATAAAGAATTTGATTTGATGAGTCTTTCACATATGAGCATGTGGGGGATGTTAGTATGGAAGCACTGATAAACGGGTCGACTTAAAAGAGGGAAGATGTATTTTATCGGACTTGATATCGGCACACAGGGGGCCAGGGTAATCATAGTTTCGACCAGCGGCAATATTGCAGCAAGCGCTACTTCCAGGATAAAAGGTGAATTAAATCTCTCAAAAAAAGAACATTATTTTGAGCAGGATCCGGGAACCTGGTGGGAGGCGGCAAAAGAAGCTCTTCAGAATGCAATAAGTGTTTTTAAAAATAAGGGCCTGGATACTGGAAGCATTAGATCAATTGCAGTAGACGGTACTTCGGGGACAGTTGTTCCATTTGGAAGTGATGGAAGAGTAACCAGAAATGCACTAATGTATAAAGACAGCCGTTCTGAGACACAGGCTAAAAAGGTAAATGAATATGCCCGTGATATAACAGAAAAACTGGGTTACAGGTTTAAAGCGTCTTTTGCCCTTCCAAAGATCTTATGGATAAAGGAAAATGAACCCGGGATCTATGAAGCTACAAAGTATTTTCTGCACCAGACAGATTATATCGTAGGCAGGTTAACCGGGGTATTTAATATCACCGATCATTTGAATGCTTTTAAAACAGGATTTGATCTATTGGAATATAAGTGGCCGGATTTTATTGAAAAAGATCTGGGAATAAGCTTAAAAAAACTTCCGGAAGTGATCAGGCCGGGAGAATCTATTTCAAAAATAAACAATTCCGTACTTAAAGATCTTGGCCTATCCAAAGATACCCAAATTATTGCGGGAATGACTGACAGCAATGCCTCGATATTTTCCTCCGGCGCAAGCATCCCCGGGGATTTAAACTCTACTATCGGTACCACGCTTGTTATAAAGGGAATAACTTCGAACCTGGTAAAGGATGATCTTGGAAGGGTGTATTGTCACCTTCATCCGGAAGGATCCTGGCTGGCAGGTGGAGCTTCAAGCACAGGAGGGGAATGTCTCGAATACAGGTTTAAAGGCAGGGATTATGGGAAAATGGACGAAGAAGCTTCCAAACTGGATCCAACCGGTCTACTTGTATACCCGCTTGTGGGTATTGGTGAGCGCTTTCCATTTATTGCAAGGGATGCAAAGGAATTTATTACAGGTAAATATGATAGTGAAAACCAGCTTTACCGGGGTTATCTGGAGGGAGTATCATATCTTGAAAAACTGTCTTTTGAAATAATGGAAGATCTGGAAGTAGAGATAGGGGATCAAATATTTATAACCGGCGGAGGAGCAAAATCGGATGTCTGGTCACAGATCAGGGCTGATATTCTGGGAAAGATCCTTATCAGGCCGGAAGTCGAGGATACAGCAATGGGTGCTGCTATAATCGCCAGCTCAAAGATTTATTTTAAGGATATTACCGAGGCTTCAAAAAATATGGTAAGGATCAAAAGTAAATTCTATCCGCAGGGATCCAGCAATAAGATTTATTCAGGATTTTATGGTAGTTTTAAAAACGAATTGGCAAAAAGGGGATATATATAATAATAGGTCTTAAAGATTATAAAAAATAAATGGAGGGTAAAAATGGGAAAACTGGAAGAATCAATGGATGAACTAATAAGTTATGGGAAAATGCTATCAAGCAAAAACCTTGTTGTTGGTCCAGGGGGAAATATTTCATTTAAAGATGAAAATATCTGCTATATAACTCCATCGGGACTGGATTTTAATGAGCTCAAGAAAGAAGACCTGGTAGGAGTAGACATTGACTCAAAATTAATTGTTTATGGTAATAGAAAACCTTCCAGCGAGATATCAATGCATATTAAAGTCTATAAGGCCAGGCCGGATATTTCTGTAGTATTTCATTCCCATCCCCCTGTGACTATAGGGATAATCGGCGCTGGGGCAAAAGTAAGCGCCCTCTTTCCGGATTTTGCACTTTTTCTGGGGCAGGAAATACCGGTAATAGATTATACTACACCCTGTACAGAAAAACTGGCAGATATGGTCTCAGAAGTAATTGTAGACAATGATGCGGTTACAATGCTAAAACACGGTTTGACCGTAGTTGGAAAGAATTTTAAGGAAGCATTGATAAGGACAGTGCTTGTAGAAGAAACTGCCAGGATGATCGTTGCGGCCAGGAGCATTGGTTCGGAGGCTATAATAACCTCAAAAGAGATCGATGATATTAATAATCTTGAAATAGAAAAATACAGGAAAAAGATAATGGAAGAAAGTTAAGAGGCTCATGGTTTTAAGGAGAGATAATGTCCTTTTTTAAAGATTGCGATATAAGGGGAAAAACAGGGGAAGGGCCCGACAGGCTGAATAAGAAAAATGCATTCCTTCTGGGAAAGACACTGGGCACCATAATAAATGCTGATGATTACCTGTATTCAAACAATATTGTAGTTGGGGGAGATATCCGTCTTTCCACGCCCACTTTAAAATCAAGCCTGATTGACGGCCTGTTAAGCAGCGGGGCAAAAGTAATAGACATCGGTACCTGTTCCAGCCCTTATTTTTATTATGCAATTGAAAAACTTTGCTGCGATAATGGGGTCATGGTAACTGCATCCCATAATCCCAAAGAATATAACGGACTTAAATTTGTATTGGGTCCCCTGCCTGTCCTGAAAGAAGATATTGAAAAAATAAAAGTGATCTATGGCTCAGAAGAGTTTATGAATAAAAAAGGCCAACTGGAGCATAGGGACCTGAAAAACCGGTACATAGAAAATGTTAAGAGTTTTTTCGATTTCAAATACCCCGGGAAAGTTATTGTTGATTTTTCTAATGGTGCAAATTCCTTCTATTTTGAACAGATTGCAGGGGATTATATAAATAATATCGAGTACCTGAACCAGGAGCCGGACGGTAATTTTCCGGGCCATGTCCCCAATCCTGCAATTTCTGAAAACCTTGTACAGATCTCACAAAAAATAAGGGAAACCGGCAGTGATATAGGGATAGCTTTTGATTCAGATGGAGACAGGGTAATATTTTTAGATTCAGAAGGGAAGATGGTAAATAATGATAAGATGTTAATAATAATCGCTTCACACCTGCTTAAAAACCAGCGCAAGTATCCAATTGAAAAAGTGATAAATGAAACAAAATCGTCAGTGACAGTCCGGGAAGCTATGAAAAAAGTAATGGCTGAGACGATCTCTGAAAAAACAGGACATACATATATTAAAAGAAGAGTGATCAC
>JAZFRP010000244.1:0-2668 GCA_036445715.1 Candidatus Humimicrobiaceae bacterium
ATATTTCACTTTCATTTAGTAAATAATTATATATTAATATTTTGGTATACAAGTACCAAATTGCCAATGAAACATTATAATAAAAACCTTACCCTGTCAAAATAAAGTCTTTTACAATAATTATGATGTGGAGGCAAAAATACTTTAAGTGTAAGTTTTGATTTCCCTTATATTAATACTCAATACCTTTTTTAGCTTTTATTCCTTTACTGTAGGCATGTTTTATTTCCTTTATCTCCGAAACTGTGTCAGCAATTTCCATAAGCCCGGCCGGTGCCCCTCTTCCGGTAAGCACCAGGCTAAGTCTTTTAGGTCTTTCCCTGACAATATCTATGACTTCCCGTACATCAACCAGTCCGTATGCAATAATATTATTTATCTCATCAAGGATCATCAAATCATATTTATCGCTGTTTATTTTCTCCTTTGCATACCGGAGTGACTCCTCTGCATTTTCTCTATCCTTTTCAGTTATCTGTAGCTTGCCGTCTGCAAATTTTATAAAGCCCTTCCCGAGCTGCTCCATCTCGATTTCGGGCCTGAGTCTTTCCATTATCTTTGCTTCCCCGGTCTTCCACGCACCTTTTATAAACTGGAGTATAAGTACTTTCTGGCCATGTCCCGCAGCACGCAGTGCAAGTCCGAGCGCTGCTGTAGTCTTACCCTTTCCCCCGCCTGTATTTATGATCACCAGGCCTTCTTTTTTCTTTTCTTTACCTTCCATTACTTTATCTCCCAACTACTGGCTCACCTGTAGCTTTATTATCTTTTTTAAATATTTAAATCAATTATTTTTCTGTTATTATGATTTGCCTTTTAAATATCATACACCGCTTTTAAGTATCTTATAGAACAGGTCCATATCCATATTCTCCCTGAAAAGATCTGCAAGCCTATCATACTGAGACTGCTTAAAATCATTATAGGACTTTATGCTGCTTTCCCCGGATCCTGATCTAATATTATTGAATGCCTTCAGGGTATCTATGATGTTTCTCCTGAATCTATAATTATCGAATACACCATGTATATAAGTACCGATCACCATTTTTTTCTTCTCGCTATCAATTTTTAAAATACCATCGTCCAGTGCAGACTCCTTTTCCCCACGCCTGCTTATATTGAAAAGTGGCATCAGGTCTTTGCCGGACCCGATCATTTTTGAAACACCCATATGGATCTCATATCCCTTCATTTTTTCATACCGGCTGCCTCCCCCATCTGAACCTACCGGACCACTGAAGTAGCAGTTGAATTCATCCCTGCTCCTGTCTTCCAGCTCAAACTCTACCTGATAAGTATTTTTTTCTTTTAAGTAATCAGTCTCAATATCGATCAGTCCCATACCTTCAAGACTTTCCGTATCTTTGGATTCACTTTTAAAACGATCTGTTATCCTGGCCCCGAGCATCTGGTAACCGCCGCATATACCGGCTATCGATGCTCCCCTAATATATTGTTTTTTGATCTCTTCCTCTAGCCCTGATCCCCTCATATAGATAAGATCATTTATCGTACTCTTTGATCCGGGAATTATTATCAGGTGAGGGTCGAGCTCTGCCAGGTCTGCAGCATTCCTCAAATATACCAGGCTCACTTCCTCCTCATGTTCCAGTGCATTAAAATCTGTAAAATTTGAAATATGGGGAAGGTATATGACCCCGACTACTATCTTACCATCGGCCTTGCTGTTTTTTGATCTATTCAATGAGGCAGCCCTATCCTGCTGTTTTTCGAGATTTACAGAATCCTCTTCTTCAATATATATGTCCCTGAAGTATGGTATGGTCCCAAGTACCGGTATATTCAGCTTTTGTGCAATATAATCATTACCCGGCTGCAGAAGCTTCACATCCCCCCTGAACTTATTTACCAAAAGGCCCTTTATATATTTCTGGAAATGAGCTGGAAGAAGTTTTACTGTCCCGTAAAAGCTTGCAAATACTCCACCCCTGTCAACATCCCCCACCAGGAGTACCGGGGACTCTGCAATTACAGCTGTCCTCATATTAACAATATCATTTTTTAAAAGATTGATCTCTGCGGGACTTCCCGCACCTTCGATCACAACATAATCAAATTTTTTCCTGATATCGTCCAGAAGCTCCTTTATCTTATCCAGGTAAAACTTTTTATTCTTATCATATTCTGAGGCACTCATATTCTTAAGTACTTTTCCCATAAAGATTATCTGGGCCTGCGTATCTGCCACCGGTTTTATAAGGACAGGATTCATATAGACTTCAGGTTCAAGGCCGCATGCTTCTGCCTGTACGACCTGTGCCCTGCCCATCTCTCCACCCGATGCTGTCACAAAGGAATTTAATGCCATATTCTGTGATTTAAAGGGACATACACTATAACCATCCTGTTTGAGTATCCGGCATATAGCAGCTACTGCTACACTTTTCCCCACATGTGAGGATGTACCCTGTATCATAAGTGATTTTGAATCTTTTGCCATTCTGACTCCTTCAAATACATGTGTCCCATGTTTATTATGATTTAACTAATTGAAGATCGATTTTAATATAATATCTAAGTTTCCATATATTGCAGAAGCCCATTTTTGTAACCGGTGTTGATGTATTCTCCAGTTTCATGGTTTCAATTGCCGGATCGCCGAAGAGGTGGTACTCCTCGGTGCCGACAGCGGCAAAATTCTGTA
>JAZFRP010000245.1:0-2578 GCA_036445715.1 Candidatus Humimicrobiaceae bacterium
AGTAAAAGGCAAAATAATATTGATTTTCATAATTTAGAAAAACCCTGTTGGAAGAAATGATTATATGGAATAAATTTTAATCAAAAAAAAATTACTTTTATCTTACTGATCAATAATCATATTGTTCATCTATCGGAACATCATATTTCTCTTCAATAATTTCTTTAAATGTTTGAATGTGTTCTTCACCAACTTTTTCAGCTATTGCATTAGCAAAATATTTTGCAAGATTTGGATTACCATGTCCTTCAAGTATTTCCCCGATACACTCTCCGCAGGGATGAACACCCTCAACGATATCCTTTAAGCAATTACAGCTGGCACCTTCACCATGGCCAGGTGTCTTTTCTATACAATAAGTACATGGTTTCATCAAACAACACTTATATTCCCTGTCTTCCACGAGCTCTAGCTGCATATTATTTTTTAAAGAGACAAAGTGATCTCTTTTTTCTTCCATATCCATAGTTGAATGGTTCAGTGACGGAAGGTAAAAAAACAATAATATACCAGATAAAATCAGTACAAAGATCACTGATCCTAAAATCCAATATAAAACACCTTTTTTCATATTATATCCTCATGAATACAAATATTTGACCATCTTTTAAGGAATATATGACCCATTCCTCCATAATTTCTCCCGGCATCCCTGGAGTTCCTGAAGGCATATCCGGAAGTGCAATTCCATCAATATCAGGTTTTTCTGATAATAGTTTCTCTATAGCTTCAAAAGGCATGTGTCCTTCAACAAAATAATCATCGATGAGCATAGTGTGGCAACTTTCCATTTCAGTAGAAATTCCATACTTGTCTCTTATTGATTGGATATCTTCAGTTTTAATAGTAGTCACATTGAAACCATTATTTTTTAACTCATCGATATAATCTCCGCAGCAGCCACAGAGTGGATCCTTAAAAACAGTAACAGCTATTCCATTTTCATTTGAGGTCGAGTTTTCATTAGTGTCAGTTTTCCCACAGCTTAAAAAGACAATAGATATAATAATCACTATTATCGGAATAATAAAATATTTCCATTTAGTCAAAATCATCCCTCCTTAGACTCACTAATAATTTTTGAGAACTATTTTCTATTAACTCCCGTATACAATATTTTATTAAATATTTACTAAAATTTCAGGTATATTGAAATATTTTTTTAATATAACCTAATTTAAAGAATTTTATAAGTAGTAAAAGTGTCCAATATAAAAAGATATAATCAGACTTTGTTAAAAATTTCCAATTAATAATAGGAATTATGTTAGTAATTACAGATTTTCTTAATTTATTATCTGCTTGGAAACTTTTAAATATCTTGCATTTATAGCTACAATAATCGTACTTAAGGACATTAATGCAGCTCCTATTGCGGGACTTAAAATAATACCAAGTGGGAAAAGTACCCCTGCAGCTAATGGAATTGCAACTATATTATATCCGGTAGCCCATCCAAGGTTTTGAAGCATCTTCCTGTATGTAGCTTTTGAGAGGTCTAAAATTGATACAGCGTCCAGGGGACTGCTTCTTACAAGTACTATATCTGCAGTTTCAACAGCTACATCAGTACCGGCACCAATAGCTATTCCAATATCTGCCTGGGCAAGTGCCGGAGCATCATTAACTCCATCTCCAGTCATAGCCACTATAAGTCCCCTTGATTGTATTTCTTTGATCTTATTGGATTTATCCTGGGGAAGTACCTCTGCAAAATACTCTTTGATGCCAACTTCTTCAGCTACCCATTTAGCAACCTGTTTATTGTCACCTGTAAGCATCATCGGTTTTATATTCATGTCCAGGAGCTTTTTAATAGCATCTTTTGATTCTTCTCTTATAATATCTGCCAGTGCAATTGCTCCGACCAGTACATTATTGATTAGAACAAACACTATAGTCTTACCCTGAGATGCCAATTTATCTATTTTATCAATTTCTGCAATATTGATATTATTCTCCTTTAAATACCCCGGGCTGACTATTTTGATTTCTTTTCCATTTACAAATCCTTCAGCACCTTTCCCTGTAATCGATCTGAATTTAGTCACTCTGTATCTATTATCTGTATCCCTGGCTATTGCCTTTGCAATCGGGTGGGAAGATTGTGATTCAAGAGAAGAAGCATATTTTAGAAGTTCTGCTTCATTTAACTCGTTTGAAAAGGATAAAGTGTCAGTTACCCCAAATTCACCTTTGGTAAGCGTTCCTGTTTTATCGAATATTATAGCGTCAATATTCCGTGCTTTTTCAAAAGCTGCCCTGTTCCTGATCAGTAGTCCATTTTTTGCAGATATGGCTGTAGATACTGCTACTACCAGGGGTATTGCGAGCCCCAGGGCATGAGGACAAGTTATAACCATAACCGTAACTGCTCTTTCCAGGGAAAATACAAATTCACGATTTAGTAATACCTGCCAAACGACCAGGGTTATGACTCCTGCCGAGATACCAATAATAGTCAGCCAAAATGCTGCACGGTTAGCAAGATTCTGTGTCCTGGATTTGCTTTCCTGTGCTTCCTGGACTAATTTCATCACATTTGATAAGAAAGAATCTTTACCGGTCTTTTTTACTT
>JAZFRP010000246.1:0-4465 GCA_036445715.1 Candidatus Humimicrobiaceae bacterium
GAGACATTAAGATAGAGATTTATTTTTCCTGATGCCCTTACTTTTAATTCTTTTTGTACTTTCATTTTGTTAATAATATCACAGCAGTATTAAATATTATATCGAGATGTTCTTATATAAAAATATATAATCCTCAAGTGAAAGCTCTTCTGCGCGCACTTCTTTGCTTTTCCCTATTTCTGGCAGAAGTTTTGCTATATGATCCAATTCTTTGCTAAAATCTTTATTTTTGGAAAGAGAGTTGAGAAGCATTTTTCTCCTGTGGGCAAAACTTGCATTGACCAGGTTGAAAAATCTTTCGATGCCGTCCCCTGCTCTTAATTCTGGAGGTATCTCTTTCCTGGTTAACTCGATCACTGTAGAGTCCACAAATGGTTTTGGAAGAAAGCAGTTCCTGGAGATATTAAAGCAAGACCTACAGCTGGCAAGTGTGCTGGATTTCACAGTATAAGAACTGTAGTTTTTATCTCCCGGTTCTGCAGTCAGCCTGACTGCAATATCCTTTTGTATTGTCATCCAGGACTGTGGTATCTTATCCGTTTCCCTGAGGATCTTAAGTATAAGCGGCGCTGCGATCTTATATGGAAGATTTGATATCATCTTATTTATATTATAAGTAGAGCTAAGTTTTCCATAATCAATATCCATAGCATCTTCTATTATTAATTCTATTTTCCCATTTTCTATTTTCTCGTGAAAAATGTTCCTGAATACCTCTGCTACTTTACTATCTACTTCGATACAGATTATTTTAGCCGGTATGTTTTCCAGCAGGACCTCAGTAAGGCTTCCTATCCCACACCCTATTTCAAGTATTATATCCTCTCCTGTGATCCGGGTAAGTGAGGTCATCTTTTTAACACTATTGGTATCTATTATATAATTCTGGCCCAGACTTTTCCGCAGCCTTATATTATTATCTGCAAGTATTTTTGTAGTTTTTGAAGGAGAGCTTATATAGTTTTTCATAATAAATACTTATTATTTTATAAAAGGAGTAAGGGAAAAGAAATCTTCAGCATTTTTTGAAGTCGCTGCCGCCACTTCTTCCAGGGTTAGCTCTTTTAGTTCAGCGATCTTTTGTGCTATATACTTTACATATCCCGGATAATTTTCCTTTCCCCTTTTGTCCTGTGGAGCCAAAAAGGGAGAATCTGTCTCAATAAATATTTTCTCTATCGGGATCTCTTTTACTGCTTCCTGCAAATCTTTTGCATTGGGAAAAGTTATGACTCCGGTATATGATATATGCAAGCCTGTCTCGATACATCTTGATGCAAAATCCAGGCTCCCTGAAAAACAGTGTATGACTCCCCTGAAATTTTTATTTGCGGAATATTCCTTTAATATATTAAGAATCTCCTCATGAGCATCCCTGTCATGTATTATAAGGGGGAGGTCGTATTCGATGGCCAGCTCAATATGGGCCCTGAAAGCTTTCTCCTGGCTTGGGCGGGGGCTTAAGTTCCGGAAAAAATCAAAACCTGTCTCTCCCACTGCTACCACTTTTTCAAACCGTTCTCCATCACCACTTTTAAAAGATGGGTCATCAATTGGTTCATCTTCGCTTCCGGCGATCAGGGATTTGAGTATTTTAATCTCCCTGCTTCCAAAATCCTTTGCATCATGGGGGTGGATACCGACACTTGCAAAAACATCATGGAATTGCCTGGCATATCTTACTGATTTCCTGCTGCCTTCTATGCTTGAGCCTACATTGATAATATACCTGACACCATCACTTAAAGATCTTTGCAGGGACTCTTCAGGCGTCATACTCTTGATCATGTCAAGATGGGCATGAGTATCTATAAAATACATCTATTTATTTTCTATCCTTGGAAAGAGGATCTCTCTTTCCCCGGTTTTTGTATTTCCATCAAAACTGGCCCAGATACCGTCCACTTCCAGTCTCATGTCCCCGGTATTCTTTTCTATCCCGAGCTGTTTAAATATCTTCTGGCAGCTTGAGGGCATAAATGGGATAAGTATGAGGGCAGAGAGTCTTATGGACTCAGCAACTTCATAGAGGACAACATCAAGCTTGTCTATGTCTTTTTGCTCACTGCTTTTCGCAAGTGTCCACGGCTGGCTGTCTTCTATGTGTTTATTGGCCTTGTTTATAAATTCCCAGACTTTTATCAGGCACTCTGATATCTTGAACTGGTCCATCAATTCAAGAGCACTATTTTTTGTCTCTTCCCATGCTTTTTCAAAATCCGGACTTTTTACCTTTGCAGGAATCACGCCATCCCTGTATTTTTCTATCATTGCAAGGGTCCTGGAGACAAGGTTTCCGATATCATTTGACAGGTCCGCATTATATCTTTTTATAAAAGCCGGATCGTTAAATGAACCGTCCTGACCGAATGATAATTCCCTTGTAAGGAAATATCTTACACCATCTATCCCAAATTTTTCCGCTATCTCATCAGGATCTAGGGTAATGCCCTTAGATTTTGACAGTTTTTCCTTTCCCATGAGTAACCATCCGTGTACTACTACATGTTTAGGAAGCTCTACCCCTATAGACAATAGAATAGCCGGCCAGATAACAGCATGGAATTTCAGGATATCCTTCCCTATATGATGCTGGTCAGCCGGCCAGTACTTATCATAAAGAGAAGAGTCTTCAGTGGAATAACCCAGGGCTGATATATAGTTTATCAGGGCATCGACCCATACATAACAATAATGATCGGAATCAAAAGGAATCGGGACACCCCACTTTACTGCTGTCCTCGAGACACTTATATCTTTAAGCCCCTGTTTAAGCAGCCCCAGTACCTCATTTTTTCTGGTCTCCGGAATAATAAAGTCAGGATTCTTTTCAATATGGTCTACTAATTTTCCCCCGTATTCTGACAATTTGAAAAAATAGTTTTCTTCCTTTACATGTTCAACATCCCTTCCGCATTCAGGACACTTACCATCTACCAGCTGCCCATCCGTAAGAAAAGTCTCGCATGGAACACAATAATCACCTTCATATGTACTTTTATAAAGGTCCCCGTTCTCATTTAGTTTTGTAAGGATATTCTGGACTACTTTTTCATGCTTCTCATCTGTTGTCCTTATATAATTGTCATTGCTTATATTATAGACTCCAAGTAGCCTCTTCATGTCCTTTACCATGGTATCAACATATTCCCTGGAGCTTACACCTTTACTCTTTGCACTTTTCTCGATCTTCTGCCCGTGTTCATCTGAACCGGTCATGAAGTAGGTATCCCTTCCAAGCAGGCGGTTAAGCCTTGCAATAACATCTACTATAATAAATTCATAGATCTGTCCCAGATGAAGTTTTGCATTCATATATGGGATCGCAGTAGTTATATAGAACTTTTTATTCTCCATATCTTCCTTTTTGGTTTTTTCTTTTATTCTCAGATTTTCGTTGAAATATTATACAATTTTTGCCTGTCTATGTCATACCTGGACCTGATTATCTTTTGGGCATTTTTTTTACTTATTCCCTGGGTGATGAGGTCCATGAGCTGTTTTTTAATCTCATCCTCAGTATATTCAGCAATTAGTTCTCCCTGATTTCCTTCAACTACCAGCACTATCTCACCTTTTATAGAGTTTCTTGCCTTTATATCTTCAAGTACCTCGCTTAAGTTCCCGCGGATAGCTTCCTCATATATTTTTGTCATCTCCCTTACAAGGGCAGAACGCCTGTCCCCAAGTTTTTTTATAAGTTCCCCCAGGAGTTTTTCTATTCTTTTTGGGGACTCGTAGAAAATAAGGGTATAGGGAAGACCAGAGATCTCAGCGATCTTTGTATTCCGCTTTTCACCTGATTTGGGAAGGAATCCTATGAATAGAAAACTATCAGAAGGGAGACCAGACAATACGAGGGCACTTGTAGCAGCGTTCGGGCCGGGTATTACTGTGATTGCAATATTTTCTTTTATACATTGTCCTATTATCTCATAGCCCGGGTCCTGAATAGACGGCATACCTGACTCCGATACAAGAGCAGCTGTTTTTCCAACTTTAAGCTCCTCCAGTAGAGAATCAAGTTTCTTTTTAGTGCTGTGTTGATGATAGCTTATTATCCGGCTTTTTTTGATATCATATCTTGCAAGTAGTTTTCTAATTGTCCTTGTATCTTCTGCAAGGATCAGATCTGCCTGCTTCAGGGTATCAAGCAGCCTGAAGCTGACATCACTGAGATTTCCAATAGGTGTCCCGCATACAAAAAGGATTCCCTTTTTTTCATCATTCATTGATTTATTTTCCATTACTTGTCCATTAAAAGATCACCAGTATATATTTTCAAATCCCACGGCATAATAGTCTTATCATATACCCATAGTTATTGTCCAGCACATGAGGACAATAATATAGGGTATATACCTTTACTTATACGTCTGGTATATGTATCTTTATTTTAAAGAAGATCTATTTTTAAGCAAACAGCCCCATGTGAAGCTAGCTTGAAACAGAATCATACCTATTA
>JAZFRP010000247.1:0-2284 GCA_036445715.1 Candidatus Humimicrobiaceae bacterium
TTTTAGGGTTTTTAAGAATTTTTCATTAAGCTCTTCAATGGTCGAGCCTTCAATTCTTTCGATCCCGTATATATCCCTGGCTATAATATCCAGGGATCTGCCATAACCGGTATAACGGGATATCTCCCAGTATGGCTCTACCATTTTCCATTTTTCCATTATGGGCAGTTCTTCTTCGATTACCCTATCATGATCCTCCTGTGAAAGACCTGCAGATATAAGGTCCCTGTTAAAATAATGGCCCAGGAATTCCTTTAGTACATCTGCGCCTATATCCCTGTCTTCTTCTTTGCAGGGTAGATGTTCATGGGTATCTATGATATCCAGGGTGTTTATATGATCCAGTATCTCACTATACGCATCTTTCATGAGGTCTCCTTCTTCTATTTTTTAAACCGTTGTCTTAATTTCTTTTCTGTAAAGAAATTAGAATCATTATCTTTAGACCTTTTTAGTGCAATTTCTATGTCTTCTTTTTCTTTTTCAGGTAATTTTTTTTATAACCGAAGATTCCGCTGAGGTTTCTATAAAACCTTTCATTTAATCCTACAGTATTATCAAAATAATATCATAAACAGAGTATGATAAAAAATTTAATGAAGCGCTATGGTCTCTGCTCCGGTAAAGCTGCCATACAGGTCCCATGCCAGTCTCCCAACAATAATGACAAGTAGTACTATAAATATTATCCTTATTACTTTTACTTTCAGTTTCTTACTCAGGTATGTCCCTATCCTCGATCCTCCAATAGCTCCTAATGCAACAGCAACTCCTATCCATATATCAAACTGAACTGAAAGCAGCTTACCCACAAGGCCAGGTGCTGCATTAAACAGTACCACCATAAGGGAAGTACCGATTGCTATTTTTAAGGGAAGGTCAAAAAGAAGTATTAAAAGCGGTACATAGAGGAAACCTCCTCCAATACCTAAAATGCCAAGTGCAAAACCTGCAATAAGACCCATTGGGATGATCTTAAAATAATCTGCCTTTGTGGGGACTTTCTTAACAGCAAGTTCCTCACTCATCTCACCATCAGAACTTTTCTTTTTAATTAAGAAAAGACCAAGAGCAAGAAGTACGGCAGCAAGATAAATTATTTTTATGGTCAGACCCGGGATCTTATCTGTAAAGTATGAACCAAAGAAACGGGTTATCCCTGTAGAAACTCCAAATATTATTGCATACTTGAAGTTTATACTTTTCTGGAGCCATTTAAAAAATGTCCCAAAGGAGCTTGCAAAAGTTACCTGTATTGTAGATATTGCGGTCGCTTCCTTCCATTCAACATTCATTATATATATCAATATGGGAAGGATAAGTACTCCTCCGCCTATACCAAGAAGTCCTGCTATGATCCCGTCAAAAACCCCGATTCCGAAAAATTTAAAATACTCGATTAACATCTTTGTCTTTCTAGTCTACTTGTCTAAAAATAATAATAAGCACTGTTTTTTATTGACTCTCCAGCACCAAAAAAGTTTTATAAATCCCTTATTCTATTACCACATCTTCTCAGTTACAAAAATTCATAAGGCAATGACCGTTAACTTAACACTGAAAGGATGTCTATAAGTACCCTGATAAAGACCGCCACAAAGAATAAGATGAATATTATCCTGGTAGCAGCCGGGTTTATTTTCCTCTTTAAATATGTCCCCAGCCTGGCTCCACCGATCCCTCCAATACCGACTGTCACAGCAAAAAGGATATTAAAATCCACTGATAATATCTTTCCTGCAAGACCAGGTATCGATGTAAATATAATGGCTCCAAGAGACGTGCCTGTTGCAATATTCATGGGTAGGCCCATAAAAAATAAAAGTGCGGGAACAAATAGAAAGCCTCCCCCTATCCCCAGTATCCCTGCCATCAATCCTGCTACTGCTCCAATTGGGATTATCTTATAGAGGTCGCTTTTTGAAGGTTCTGTTTTATGACCTGTGATCCTGGAACGAAGAAGCAGTATGATAAAAGATACGGTCAGTGCAGCAAGATACATTATCTTGATAGTAAAATCAGGAATATATTTTGTTAAATAACCTCCAAGGAAGGAAAACAGCATGCTTGAAAGTCCAAAATATAATGAGTATTTAAAAATAATAGTCTTCTGGTAATAATTAAATATGGTCCCGGATATGGAAGCAAATACAATATGGACCATTGACATTGCTGTTGCAGCCTTGATGTCAATTCCAGATAGGTAAAGAAGGAGAGGGATTATTACTGTTCCCCCGCCTATTCCCATAAGGCCGGAAACAGTTCCCCCAACAATGCCTATCAG
>JAZFRP010000248.1:0-3583 GCA_036445715.1 Candidatus Humimicrobiaceae bacterium
TGTATGGCTTCCTGATGCAATGGAAGGCCCCACACCTGTAAGTGCACTTATACATGCTGCCACGATGGTAGCAGCAGGTGTATATCTTGTGGGAAGAAGTTTTCCGCTTTTTTCACATTCTCCCCAGACTATGATGGTGGTTGCAGCCATAGGGGCGTTTACCGCTATTTTTGCAGCTTCTATTGCCGTAGTGCAGACAGACATTAAAAGAGTGCTTGCATATTCTACCATCAGTCAGCTTGGATATATGATACTTGCCCTTGGGATCGGGGCATATGTGGCAGGGATGTTTCACTTGATGACACATGCATTCTTTAAGGCCCTGCTCTTTTTAGGTTCAGGAAGCGTTATCCACGCTGCCGGCACCCAGGATATAAGGGAGATGGGTGGCCTTGGCAAAAAGATGAAGATAACAACATGGACATTTGTGATTGGCTCTCTTTCACTTTCGGGATTCCCGCTTCTTGCAGGATTCTGGAGTAAAGATGAAATACTTGGATTTGCTTTCTCGAATGGAAGATATTTGATATTTGCAATAGGTGCCTTTACTGCATTTCTTACAGCTTTCTACATGTTCCGGCTAATATTTGTAGTATTTTACGGAAAAGCCAGCAAAGCTTCGGAGCATGCCCACGAATCTCCCAAAGTCATGACCATTCCGCTTATAATACTGGCGGTTTTTGCAGTAATAGCAGGATTTGTCGGGACACCGTTTAATCCTGAAAAGTTCAGTATATCAAAATTTATCAGCGGCAATATGCATATTGAACATTTGGAATTTGATTTTATACCGATGATCATATCAGTTGCCGTGGGACTTGCAGGGATACTCCTGGCATACTTGATGTACGGCCGCAAAGTCATACCTACGGACTGGCTCTACAGATATATAAAACCTTACCATAAATTACTTGTCAATAAATACTATATAGACCTTGCCGGGTCAAAAGTATTTATACGGCCCACCATTAGATTCGCAAGACTTATTAACTGGTTTGACAGCCGCATTATTGATGGGCTTGTAAATCTTTTTGGAAAAGTGACAATGATAATATCAAAAGGAGTACATTTCTTTGATACGGGAATTGTCGACGGTATAGTCAACTGGACAGGCAGGGAGACTTATAGCAGCGGAAAAAGATTAAGGCTTCTCCAGACAGGTAATATCTCGGGTTATGCCATAGTGATGTTTGCAGTTTTAGCAGTATATATAATTTATTTGATAATAAGGACCATAGTCTAGGTGAATAGACAGGAGGATATACATGGATTTTAATATACTTACACTGATCATTTTTATACCGCTTGCCGGGGCCATAATACTTGCCCTTGTCCCAAAGAAGGTGGAAAAAAGTGCCAGATACATCGCTCTTGCCGCTTCACTTGTGATGCTTGGACTTGTAGTATATCTCTGGATCATCTTTGATCCTTCGGTACCTACAATGCAGTTTGTGGAAAAATACCAGTGGATAGCAAATGTAAACGTATATTATCACCTTGGAGTCGATGGTATCAGCATGCCCATGGTATTTCTAACAGCCCTCCTGACGGTACTGGGTGTCCTTGTATCCTGGAATATTAAGAATAAACCGAAAGCATTTTTTGCCCTGCTCCTGCTTCTGGAAGTAGGTATGGCAGGGGTATTTTTATCATTGGATTTCATACTTTTCTATGTGTTCTGGGAGCTTGTACTGCTTCCCATGTATTTCCTTATAGGTGTCTGGGGGAGTTCAAACAGGCTTTATGCAGCGATCAAGTTCTTTATTTACACACTACTTGGAAGTGTTCTGATGTTGGTCGGGATACTTATGATATATTTCAATTCTGGTCTGGGAACTTTCGACATGATCGAGCTTATTAATAATGGTATGGCAAGAAACCTTCAAAGCTGGATATTCCTGCTCATGTTTATGGGGTTTGCTATCAAGGTTCCCATGTTTCCATTCCATACATGGCTGCCGGATGCTCACACAGAAGCACCTACAGCCGGAAGTGTGATACTTGCAGGGGTACTCTTAAAGATGGGTGCATATGGATTTCTAAGAATCGGTATTCCCATACTTCCTGAAGCAATGAAGGCCTGGGCGCCAGCAATTGCTATTCTCTCGGTGATAGGGATAGTCTATGGAGCTTTGGCCTGTCTCATACAGAAGGACCTTAAACGGCTGATCGCCTTCTCATCGGTCTCCCATATGGGGTTTGTCATGCTGGGTATCTCTTCCCTTACACCGACAGCTGTAAATGGAGCGGTACTGCAGATGTTTAGTCATGGAATTATCACAGGGATGCTCTTCCTGATCGTAGGGATGATGTATGAAAGGACCCATACAAGGATAATATCTGACCTGGGCGGACTTTCAAATAAGATACCACTTCTTTCAGGTATACTGGCATTCACTGCATTTGCTTCCCTGGGTCTACCCGGCCTCAGCGGATTCTGGGGAGAGTTCCTGATACTGTTAGGGACCTATAAGTTAAATACAATATTTTCGAAAGTGATGGTATATATTGCAGTTATTGGAATAGTGCTCGGAGCAGCATATCTATTATGGATGCTGCAGAGAGTCATCTTCGGAAATTATAATGAAAAGCTTGGAGATCTTAAGAGGATAACATGGATAGAGTTTGTCACACTTGCACCGCTTATCATATTAATAATCTTTGTCGGGGTCTATCCTACACCGCTTATCAATATGATTAATAATTCAGTAGTACATATTTTGGGGATGTAATATGAGTTTAGACATTATGGCAATAATTCCGGAAATAATACTGATATGCTTTGGTTTTCTATTGCTTATGCTCTCAGTATTTATAGGTAAAAGTTTTGACAGGTTAATAGCACCGCTGGCAGTATTTGGACTGGTCGCCTCAGCGGCAGCAATCTTCGTATTTAACTTTAACAGGCTGGATTCATTCTTTAACCTGTCTTTTGTAGTGGATGATTATTCTATATTCTTCCGCCTTTTTACATTACTGACAGCAATAATAATAATAGGCCTCTCAGTTACATATATTAAAGACAGCACTATCATCAAAAGGAATGTAGGGGAGTTTTATTTCCTTATTATTATGGTGACTTCCGGTACCATGCTCATGAGCGCTGCAGGGGACCTGATAATGCTCTTTATTTCTCTTGAGCTTGTAAGTATGCCGACATATATACTTGCCGGTTATGAGAAGACTAATGAGAAATCCAATGAAGCCTCCCTTAAATATTTCATACTTGGCGTACTTGCCTCGGCAGTACTTGTCTATGGTTTTTCACTGATCTATGGAGCTACAGGCAAAATAATACTTACAGAGATCTCTGAAGTCATTATTTCCGGCGGTATGATCCAGGGAAATTACCTGCTTATTACAGGGGTGATAATGGCGCTTATTGGTTTTGGCTTCAAGATCGCTGCTGCACCTTTCCATTTCTGGGCGCCGGATACATATGAAGGTTCGCCGACTATAATAACGGCCCTTATCACGACAATTGCAAAGCTTGCAGCATTCGCTGGACTTATTAGATTTTTATATGTCGGTATAAGTAATTTTGGGAGTTCACTGTGGATCATTTTATTCATAGTGGTACTTT
>JAZFRP010000249.1:0-3928 GCA_036445715.1 Candidatus Humimicrobiaceae bacterium
AATCCTTCAGACCTGTATTATGCTGACAACCAGTATGATGCAACAATAGGTCTTAAGAATGCAGATATTATGCTTGCAAAAAGTCCAGATGTACTTATTAACTTCCAATTCGATTCAAAAGTTAATAGTATTATTTCTACCAAATTCGAGCAAGCTGGTATCCCTATAATTGCTGTTGATGTACCTACACCGAATGCTCCATTTATGGGTGTAAATAACTTCAAAGTTGCATATCTCGCTGGTGAAATAGCAATAGGACATGTTGAAGACATGGGTGGAATTGATATGATCGACAATATCGTATTAATGCAAATGCCTGCAGGTGGTGAAGTGGTAATGCTTCGTTCTGAAGGATTTTACCAGGCATTCGCTGACAAATATGGAGTAGAAGTAATTGATGCTATCACCATCAGGGCAGATGGTGGAGCTGGAGAAGCTGAGCAGGCAAACCAGGCAATGACAGATGTACTGGCAACTATTCCTGATGCTGAATATGTTGTTTTAACATCAATTAATGCACAGACTATGAGCGGTGTTCTTGCAGCTATACAGACTGCAGGAAGATGGGATCCTGAAAAATGGGTAGTAATCACACAGGGTGCTGATGTGACTGCAAATCAGCAGGTCGTTGACGGACTTGTAAGAGCTACAATAGCATACTTCCCTGAAAGGTATGGGGAATATCTTATTCCTGCTTCAGTAGCATTAATGAATGGGCAGATCGCTCCTCCGTTTATGTATGTCGAAAATGAAGTTATATCAATGGATAATATGGCGGAGTGGTATCCTGAAATGCTGGAGTAATTTAAAGCATTAATGGTATATATTAAATGAGCTAAAGATTGTAATAATTGAGAAGGCTAAAATATATTAATTAGCCTTCTCAATTGTTTATAAGGTTGGTGATATTTTGTCTGAACATAATGACATCGTTTTAAGAATGGAAAATATTACGAAAACATTTCCGGGTGTTATTGCGCTTGATGATGTATCTATAGATTTAAAAAAAGGGGAAGTTCTGGGCATCCTTGGTGAAAATGGTGCAGGAAAGTCTACTCTTATAAAGATTCTTGCGGGGAATTATGTAAAGGATTCTGGAAATATTTTTATAGATGATGAGAAATTTGAGATAAAAGGAACTGCGGAAGCTATGGCTTCTGGTATAAGGGTGATTTATCAGGAACTGAATACTCTTGATAACTTAACTGTTACAGAAAATATTTTTATAGGGGAACAGATAGTCAAAGGACCTTTTAAAATAGTAGACTGGAAAGCGATGATAAAAAAGGCTCATGAACTATTAAATACTTTAAATGTAAAGCTGGACCCAAATGCAGTTATCGAAGACTTGTCTATATCAGAGAAACAGATCGTTGAGATAGCAAAAGCCATCTCAAGGGAAGCAAAAATTCTGGTTATGGATGAGCCTACTGCCGCTTTAAGCGAAGAAGGTACAAGGAACCTATTTAAGATCATAAAAACCCTGAAAGAAAGTGGAGTATCTATAATTTATATTTCTCATAGATTAAAAGAGATCTTTGAAATAACAGACAGGGTTACAGTGCTTCGTGACGGCAAGAATGTTGGAACTATAAAAACTAAAGATACTGATGCAAATAAACTAGTCGAGATGATGGTGGGCCGGGACATAAAAGATATGTATCCTAAAAAAGAAGTGGAAATCGGCGATTATGTAATGGAGGTTAAAAACCTTAAAGCTGATGGTATTGAAGATATAAGTTTTAAATTAAGAAAAGGAGAGATACTTGGCATCTTCGGTTTATTGGGTGCAGGAAGGACCTCTCTTGTGAAAGCTTTATTTGGTGCAAACAAAATAAAAAGCGGACAGATACTTCTAAATGGCAAAGAAGCAAATATTAAAAGTCCGTCAGCTGCCAGGGATGAAAGAGTCGGTCTTGTACCGCTGGACAGAAAAGCGGAAGGACTTGCCCTTATAATGGGAGTTAAAGAAAACATCACCCTGGCAAATATACAGGATCTGGGGAAAAACTTCCTGATCGACAGGAAAAACGAGAGACAAAAAGCAAGGAAATGGGTAGATGAAATAGGTATAAGGACCCCATCCGTTGACCAGGAAGTGAGCAGCCTTTCTGGTGGAAATCAGCAAAAAGTCGTGCTTGCAAAATGGCTTGAAAGCGGTTCACAAATAATAATCTTAAATGAACCTACTCGGGGTATTGATGTCGGTGCAAAGATAGAGATATATAAATTAATGGAGGATCTGTGTGAAAGAGGTTCTTCAATTATTATGATAAGTTCGGAACTTCCAGAAATACTGTCTATCGCTGACAGGATCATTACGATGAATAAGGGCAGGTTTACCGGCCAGTATTTAAGAAACGAAGCTTCGGAAGAAAAATTACTCAGCAAAGCTTGTCAGTGAGGTCTAAAGGGAGGATATTATGGCAGAAAATGGGGATGCAGGGATCGACAAAAAAAGACATTTGAGAATAAACAATACTGCAATACTATTTATTATCCTTGCAGTGATGTTTGCCCTGGCTTCCTATGTTGGAAGGCCTTTTTTCTTTTCAAAATTAAACCTTATCCCTATGATCAACAATCTCTCATTTATTGGGATAGTAGCAGCTGTACTTACAATAGTTATGGTCTCAGGCGAGATCGATTTTTCTATTGGAGGCAATATCGGTCTTACTGCATGCCTTACCGCAGTCCTTCTTGAAGCAGGCCTACCCGGCTGGCTGGTTGTTATCATCGCACTTATAGCTGGTGCAATGATGGGGGCATTCAATGGGATGTTAGTCACAGTGATAGGCGTCAATTCTATTATTGCTACGATAGGCACAATGTTTATATGGAGAGGTATCGGTTATACCCTGACCAATGGTGAATCAAGGCTTGCAATGAACCCGGTTATAGATTTTATAGGCAGGGGATTTATTTTTAAGGTCATACCATTTCCAATCGTACTTCTCGTAATAGTATTTATTGTTACCTATATAATAATGAATCTCTCCAAGTGGGGAAGAAAAATATACGCCGTTGGATCCAATCCCCTGGCATCTTTTCTTTCCGGTATCAATGTTAAAAAAGTAAAATTTATCGGTTTTTTATTATCAGGCATTACAGCATCACTGGGTGGATTGGTACTTACTTCCCTGACAGCTGTAGGCATGCCCCAGCATGGACAAGGGCTTGAACTAGTCATAATCTCTTCAATAATCCTGGGCGGAACAGCACTTGGAGGCGGCAGGGGTACGATCCTTGGAACGCTTGCAGGTGTATTCATATTGAGTGTTTTATACAATTTCCTGACAATAATGAATGTTTATTATTTCTATATACAAATAGTACAGGGTTCAGTACTGATACTTGTTGTTGCAGCATACGAGATCAGGCAGTCAAGGGCAATAAAAAGAGTATAAGGTATTTATTTAAATAATCTCAAGTTTTGGAGGATAAATGGCAAAGGCAGCGAAAAAATATTCACAGATCATGAATTTCTTGAGAACTCCGACACCTACCCTGATCGGAATATATATAGCGATGATGCTTCTATTCTCTCTTACCAGCGAGAACTTTTTAGCAATACAGAATATAAAAGGTATTTTTAATAATTTTGCCGTATATGGAATAATTGCAGCCGGTATTACGGTTGTTATGATAGGCGGAGGATTTGACCTCTCGGTTGGATCGACAGCAGGTCTTGCCGGAATAGTCAGTGCAGTGCTTATAATGGATGGTATAGAGATCCCCACCCCCTATGTATTCCTGATAGCACTGGTGATCGGCAGCCTTGTCGGCCTTATAAATGGACTGATAATAACAAAGGTCGGTATCAATCCGATTATTACCACTCTTGGTACGCTTGCCATAATCAGGGGCGTATGTTATTTCTGGGCCGATCTAAATCCCAGGATAGCGAATGTCTTTGTACAGAATCTGG
>JAZFRP010000250.1:0-2711 GCA_036445715.1 Candidatus Humimicrobiaceae bacterium
TTAGGAATCGAGATCGGATTAAATAAATTTCGCGGAAAGAATCTGGTCATGACAATAGTAAATACAGGCATGAGTATCCCACCTGTAGCAGTAGGATTAATTATTACATTGATAATCTGGAGAAGCGGTCCACTTGGTAATTTGGAATTGATGTATACTCCCACAGCTATGATAATAGCCCAGATCATTATTGCTTCCCCCATAATTACCGGAATTACTATAGCTGCGGTACACCAGGTAAGCGACAAGCTTATCCTGCAGGCTAAAACACTGGGAGCTAACAGGATCCAGATGCTCTGGATATTATTAAAGGAGATTAAATTATCTATCCTGGTTGCAGTAGCAGCGGGTTTCGGAAGAGCTATTTCAGAAGTAGGAGCAGTATTGATAGTTGGTGGAAATATAATGGGTAAGACCAGGGTCCTTACCACAGCTACGATCCAGATGATGAGAATGGGTAAATATGATGTAGCAATTGCACTGGTTGTTATCTTGCTTTTATTATCATTTGGGATAAATTTTTTAATTAACACTATTCATAGAAAAGAAGGGATCCCATGGATGCCAAGATCTTAAAAATAGCTGATTTAAAAAAAGAATATGAAGGCAATTTCAAATTAAATATTCCTGAACTATATTTAGAGCGAAACAAGATCTTATCGCTTATCGGGCCAAATGGTTCCGGAAAGTCTACCCTGCTCAAATTGATAGGTTTGCTGGAAAAACCTGATGAAGGAAGCATTGTTTTTAATGGAGAAAATATTTCCGATAGCAGGGCAGACCACATAAGAATAAGAAAAGAAATGGTTATTGTCTTCCAGGAATCAGTACTTTTTAATACTTCGGTCTACAATAATATATTAATGGGCCTGAGAATAAGGAAGATAAACCTTCCTGAAGTGAAAGAAAAAATGGATTATCTGATACGAAAACTAAAAATTGAAAAACTTCTTGATAGGAGTGTTAAAAATCTTTCAGGAGGGGAAAGGAAGAGAGTCTCCCTGGTCCGTGCTCTTGTTTTGGACCCTCAGCTGCTGCTGCTGGATGAACCCCTGGCGAATATAGATCAGCCGTCCAGAGAGGACCTGAGGGAAGACCTGTTCGAGATCCTTAAAAATTCAGGAAGATCGATAATTTATGTTACACATGACAGAAATGAAGCCATGGTCCTTTCTGATGACATCGCGGTGATAAATAAAGGCAGGATAGAGCAGTTTGGTTTGAAAGAGGAGATCTTTAAAAGACCAGTTAATGAGTTTACAGCAAAGTTTGTAGGAGTGGAGACATTGATCTCCGGAACGGTAAATGAATGCAGGGGAAATGTATGTACTGTAAAAATAGGTAGTAATGGTGATAAAGCTTTTGTATCGGACCAGGCCCAACCCGGATCAAAGGTAATGCTGGGTATCAGGCCTGAAGCAGTTATATTATACAGCATTAACCTGAAGCCGCAGGAGTCTTCTGCAATGAATTTATTTATTGGCAGGATAACCGAAATAAAAGATATCGGATTGTCTAAAAAAGTTAGTATTGACTGCGGATTTGATCTTATTTCATTTGTTACGGAAAACTCGGTAGACAGATTGGGTCTTGCCGTAGGAAAGAAAATATACGCTGGAGTCAAGGCGAGTTCTATTCATATGTTTAAAGATTAATATAATAATAAACCGGGTGCAATATATATGCAGAAGAAATTAATAGATGGATATAAAAGAAAAATAGATTATTTAAGACTTTCTATTACAGACAGGTGTAATCTGAGATGTACATATTGCATGCCTGAAAGCGGAGTTGAATCATTAGACAGGGAACAATTGTTAACTTATGAGGAATTGATAAGAATAATAAAAATATTGGCAGATATCGGCATCAAGAAGATAAGACTGACTGGAGGAGAACCTCTTCTCCGGATCAATCTGATATCACTATTAAACAGTATCAATAAAATTAAAGGAATCGAAAATATTTCACTTACGAGTAATGGTATTTTATTAAAAAAATATGCTCACCAACTTTATAATACAGGGGTCAAGGGACTTAATATAAGCCTTGACAGCCTGGACCCCGTGAAATATAAAACAATCACAAGGGGAGGAAGTGTCGATAGAGTGATCCAGGGAATAGATGAAGCATTAAGGGTAGGTTTTGAATCTGTAAAGGTAAATGTAGTGCTTACAAACTTGATAGAAAAAAAAGATATAATTGATTTTATTAAGTTTAGTATGGAAAAATCCGTTATTGTAAGGTTTATTGAGATGATGCCTGTGACGGGCTTAACAGCTATTGAATGCAATAAAAATATTTTAACTCCCGGTGATCCAAAGCTTAAGGTAAAAGATATCTTTTCCATAATGGGTGAATTTGGAAACTATATTAAGGAGGAGGAAGCTGTCAGATACGGTCCTGCTGTTAATTATAAGATCCCGGAGGGCAAGGGCAAAATTGGGTTCATATTTAATGAGAAGACAGCTTGCACTAATTGTAACCGCATAAGGCTTACACCCCGGGGTGGTATTAAGTTATGTCTCTTTTCTTCTCAGGAATGGGATTTGAAGGAAAGTATTAGGAGTGGCCGTTCTGATGAAGAGATCAAAAATAATATTTTGAACCATATAAGGGTTAAGCCTATAAATAGAGAACACGAGCAGGCAAATAATAATGAAGTGTCCAGGGTTTCTCATTATATGAATACGATCGGGGGCTAAAATAAA
>JAZFRP010000251.1:0-2443 GCA_036445715.1 Candidatus Humimicrobiaceae bacterium
ACATCGCTTTTCTTCATTATCTCAAGTATCTTATCTTTATCCTTTTTACCGGAAAATATACCGTCAAACGTATCTGCAAGACCATCAAGATGGGCACCTCCGGTAAGGGCTACTTCCAGGATCAGGACCAACAGCACAGTTACCGGGACCGGTAAAAAAAGATTCAGTACAAAGAATGATGCTGAGATAAAAATTCCCAGAATAAATCCTACCAGGGGAAAATACAGAAGTGATCCGCTGACTTCTTTTTCATCCATTGCAATAGTTTCCGGTATCTTAAATACTGTTAAAAAGCCAAATGCATTTATTATTTTTTTACCCAATTATCTTTCCTGTTCTAAACTATCTTGATTATTTCAATCTTTGCTTTATCCCCGCAATAAAAAGATATACTTCATCCGATGCCTCTGCGATATTCTTATTTACCATTCCCATGAGATCCCTGAATATCCTCCCAAGAGGAAAAGCCGGTACGACACCCAGACCTATCTCATTAGAGATTATTACAATATTCATATCTGTTCTTGATATTTTTTGAAGAAAATATCCAAAGAAATCCAGGACTTCTTCTTCTATTTTTTCTTCAAGCTTGTTTTCTATTATCTCCATTTCGTCCAGCTTGTAATTATCGATCAACCTGAACAGAAGATTTGTTACGCAGTCGATAATGACCGTCTTAATTCCATTTGATCCCAGATCAGAGATGGTACTGTCGATCTCTTCTCTGCCAGGATCTGCCTCTTCGATCTCAAAAGTGATCCAATCTGCCGGCCGTCGCATGCGGTGGATATTAACTCTTTTTTCCATCTCTGTATCAGTGATTTTGGCAGTAGCAAGATAACCGGTCTTACCTGGCAGTGACGAAGCAAGTTCTTCGCCAAAACTGCTTTTACCGCTTCTTGCGCCTCCCAGAATCAGATATATCTTTCCCATATGGCCTCCTTAATAACTTTAGCATACTTGTTACTGGAGGGGGTACAACAATAACAAGTATACTAAACTTTAAAATCTTTACCTATTCGATGATCTCAAATTCACCGAAGATCTCCGGATGGATGGCCCTGGCCAGCATCTGAAGACCCTTGATGATGTTTTGGCTCGACCTGGATATAGGATTATCAGGGATAATATATACATCACCATTTATAACAGCATTAATAGTAGCAAATCTCGGATCCTCAAGAATAACAGAAGGATCAGCTGCCAGGGATACCGGAGCAATTATTATATCAGGGTTTTTTTCTATCAGAGTTTCAAGACTGTATTCTACCCATCCCATAAGTCCATCCTCCGATAGGATATTTTTACCACCGGCTATCTCGATCAGGTCATTTATAAAGGTATCCGCTCCTGCACTCATCAGGGGTTCGTTCCATATCTCGTAAAAGACATTCGGTCTCTCTTCATTTGCAATATCCCCTACTTTACTTCTTATGGTTTCTACCTCACTCTCGAGATCGCTGATCATCTGCAGCCCTTCTTTTTCCTTACCGACAATTTTACTGATATTTAATATTTCCTCATATACGCCTTCAATACCCTTTACGTCTATTACCCTGTAAACAAGTATTCCAAGTTCGATAACCTTATTGTAATCATCTTCGGGACCACCGGTTAATGCAATCAATATATCCGGATCAAGCTCTGTTATCCTCTCGACATTAAGACTCTGATAGTCTCCAATGCCTTCAAAACCGGCCGCAAGAGGCTCTCCTATCATCACGCTAAAATTGTCTACTTCGATAATACTATCGAATGCACCCAGACCATCTACAATTTCAAGTACACTGGGAGCAAGTACTATTATTCTTTCTGCAGGTTTATCGAGGGCAATACTATTATCCTCACCATCTATGATCTCTATAGAGATATCCTGGATCTCCTCCACCGCTTCCTCCTTGCACCCAAAGAATACAAAGGTCGCGAGCAGTAAGACAATTGTCAATACTGCAATTATAATCTTTGCTTTTCCTGTCATTTCTTCCTTCCTGTCATATTGATTCAAGTAATAAATAATCACTGCTTAAAAAATAATACAGGTCTCGCAGCTTACTGGAGTCCCATAATATGATCGAGCGAAAAATGGGACCTACAAACAAAAAAACCCGCCTTCTCCGGACGGGTATTCTTCTTTTAGAAACGAAAAATCACCCTCTTTCAGCCGAAGAGAGGTAATCAATCAGGTTCCTGACTAAAGGGATTTTACTTTTTGCCTTCCCGGCTAAATGCCAGTGGCCTTATAAAAAGCACACACCCTATCACAGTGGCGGGACCGTCCCGGATTCTAACCGGATTCCCTGAATAAATATTTATTTTTCAATCTAACAGTAAATCAGTTGTGATACTATAATATATAAAATATTATTGCAAGTAGTTTGATAATACCGGTTACCGGTCAAACAGGACCGGGCTTAATAGATCTTATTTATATAAAAGAAGTAAA
>JAZFRP010000252.1:0-3288 GCA_036445715.1 Candidatus Humimicrobiaceae bacterium
GATATATTTTATTATCCGGGGAAGCTGCAATCAGTGGAGAACCTATTGTAGGAAAAAATATAATAATAGATCAGTTTAGTGCAGAAATCACCGGGTATAAGTACAAAAGTGGATTTTCAAAAAATAGTGATAAAGATAATGGCACTGATGACCAGAAAACTGAAGATGATACCTACACTGATGAAATAGATATGTTGACTTATTTATCAGTTGACGATCATATTTATATAATGAAGTATATGGGGAGCGGAATAGATACCGGACTTGCCCGGGATACTTTTACTGGTTTTCTATCAACTTTTTCTTTTGAAAGCGGTATTACGCAGACAAGAAAAGAAGATGGCAGTCCATCAATAAATATATTGATACTCGGAGTCGATAGTGGAATGGGGAGAGATTGGGGGAGAAACAGCGCAAGATCAGATATTAATATGATATTACATATAAACCTGGAAACCCACCAGTCTACTATTGTAACAATACCAAGAGACCTGTGGGTACCTATAGAAGGGCATAATGACGGCAAGATAAATGGGGCCTATGCAATGGGAGGGGCTGAACTTGCAGTTAAGACATTTGAGAATTTTTCAGGGCTCGAGATCGATAATTATATTATTAGCGATTTTGACGGATTTATCCCGCTTATAGATTTTCTGGGAGGGGTCACTATAGAAGTAAATGAAGATCTGGCTGATGGTTTTTCAGGATCTTATTTGAGTAAGGGAGTTCACCATCTCAATGGCGAACAAGCTCTGGCACTCTCCAGAAACAGGCATCGAAGCGGGGACGGGACTACTCCTGGCGGAGCATGGGCAAGAGAACGGGAAGCTGCAAAGATCATAAAAGCACTTTATGAGCAGAAGAGCACTCTCGAGAGAATAATATCACTCCCGGCATTCGGGAATTTCCTTCTTAGATATACCTGGACCGACCTTAATTTTATAGATATATTAAAATTAATTCCGGTATTGGGAAATATGAATCCAGATGATATAAGTATAAGGGGAGTTCCTTCATACAGCCAGATGATAGGAAAAGCCAGTGCGGTTGTCCATTATGAAGAAGAGACAAAGCAATTATTCGAAGAAATAGCAGCTCAGTAATATTGGTTTGGATAGGATTAAAAATATTTTAAAGGTTTGACAGAATAATTGACTTTTAAAAAAGAAGTGGTTAATATTTGTTTTGCGAAAAAAATGGTAATATAATTATTTACTAAATCGGGCGGAAGTAGCTCAGCTGGTAGAGCATCACCTTGCCAAGGTGAGGGTCGCGGGTCCGAGTCCCGTCTTCCGCTCCATTTTATTTTTATGGATATTCTTTAAAATCATGCTATTTGAAAAAGACATGATAAAAATAAAATTTGATGAGCTTGGCGAAGTAGAGGTTCAAAAAGGTATCTCTATTAGTGAAGCTGCTGGATTTATTGATAAAAAATCCGCCAAAAAAGCTATAGCTGCCAAAATATCCAGCAGTAAAAAAGGTACCGGACAGGGTATGCTGGTAGATATGAGTTTTGTCCTGGATACTAATACAGATATAAATCTTATATATCCCGGACCAGATGAAAAATCACTTGATATATTAAATCACAGCACAGCTCATCTTATGGCTGCAGCAATAAAAAAGATCTATCCTGAAGCTATTTTTGCAATAGGTCCCTCCATAAAAAATGGTTTCTATTATGATTTTGAATTAGAGGGCAATATAGGTCCTGATGATCTTCCGGTGATTGAGAAGCAGATGAAAAAGATGATAGGCGGAAATCATGCTTTTTTAAGGGAAGAAATCAGTAAGAAAAGAGCAATGGAAATATTTGAAGATAATCCTTTTAAACTTGAACTTATTTCTGAGATACCCGAAAAGAGTGTAAGTATTTACCGCACAGGTGATTTTACAGATCTCTGCATCGGCCCGCATGTCCCTTCTACATCCAGGATAGAAGCATTCAAGCTTCTAAGTATAGCAGGAGCATACTGGAGAGGTGACGAGAATAATAAGATGCTTATAAGGGTCTACGGAACATCATTTTTTAGTAAAAAAGATCTAAAGGACCATCTTGAAAGGATTGAAAAGGCGAAACAAAGCGACCATAGAAAAATCGGCAAAGACCTTGATCTTTTCAGTTTTCATGATGAAGCACCAGGATTTCCGTTCTTTCACCCCAGAGTCATGGTAATAAGGAACAGCATACTCCAGTATTGGAGAGAGGAACACTTAAAAGAAGGCTATCTTGAGGTCAGCAGTCCGGTGATACTCAGCAATAATCTCTGGAAGACTTCGGGACACTGGGAAAATTATGCAGAAAATATGTATTTTGTGGAGATAGATGAAAATGAGTATGCAGTCAAACCGATGAACTGCCCGGGCAATATCTTAATATATAAGAATAGTCAACATTCATACAGGGAACTCCCCTTAAAGTATGCTGAGCTTGGCCTGGTCCACAGACATGAAAAGTCAGGAGTCCTTCACGGACTTTTTAGGGTCCGGAACTTTACACAGGATGATGCGCATATATTTTGTACTGAAGAACAACTGTTTGAACAGATCGGGAATATTATAGACCTTATAGACAGGATGTATGGAGTATTTGGTTTTGAGAAGTATCATGTTGAACTCTCTACGAGACCTGTTAAAAGCATAGGATCCGTCAAGATATGGGACAAAGCTGAGGGGATCTTGAAAACCATCATTGAAGGGAAAAACATAGATTACAAGATAAATGAAGGCGATGGAGCATTTTATGGCCCTAAGATAGATTTTCATATAAGGGATTGTCTTGACAGGACCTGGCAGTGTGCGACGATCCAGCTTGATTTTGCCATGCCTGAAAAATTTGATATTCAATATACTGGCGAAGACAATGAAAAGCACAGGCCGGTGATGATACACCGTACTGTTCTGGGAAGTATAGAAAGATTTATGGGAATACTTCTTGAGAATTATAGCGGGAGCCTGCCTCCATGGCTGTCTCCTGAACAGATAATAATACTCCCAATATCTGAAAAATATGACAGATACTCACTCAAAGTATACAATGAACTCCAGGAAACAGGATACCGTGTAATAATTGACAGGAGGGTCGAGTCCCTTAATAAAAAGATCAGGCAGGCCGAGATGAGTAAGATACCATATATGGTAATAATAGGGGAAAAAGAAGAAAAATCAGGCACTATTACTGTAAGAAAAAAAACCGGTGGAGAGATCAGGGAGGTAAAAATTCCTGATTTTTTAAAGACTTTTAAGGATATTGTGAGCAACCGGAAAATCAAATATTGAATTTTG
>JAZFRP010000253.1:0-4540 GCA_036445715.1 Candidatus Humimicrobiaceae bacterium
GAATGCAGGAAAGTCTTACTCGGTATACATCCGGAATTTAAGCATTCACCGCCGATAATATTGCTTTCTATTAGGGAAGTTTTTGCACCCAGGCGGTTTGCAGTTGTGGCAGCTACAAGTCCTGCTGAACCTGCACCTATAACACAGACATCATATTCTTTCATATTGATCTTTCCAAAATTTGATTTTTATTGATTAATTATATCACCGTTTAACAATTTATCTTCCATTTTTACATTAAGAAAACTGCAATCTTATCTTGCTGATGTATTTGATACTTATGATATAATACAAAACTGATTATGTATAAAAGTACTTAAAACTGTGAGGGTTTAACTGGCTGCTTATAATAAAAACATTCTGGTATTCTCATTTTTCTGGGTATTTATAATCGGTTCCGCAGCATATCTTATCGGCCCGCTAATCCCGATAATCTCAAAAGAGTTAAGGGTTGGACTTGATATAATCGGGATAGCAGTATCCCTTAGCGTTATCTCAAAATTTATCGCTACTTTTACAACCGGTAATCTTATTGAAATATTCGGGTATAAGTCTGTATATTTTATTGGGATAATTTTTAGCATTATAGGAATAACCGGAATATATTTTTCATATTCATATACGGTGTTCCTGTTTGCCTTCTTTACAATGGCTCTAGGTATTGGGATTGCACATGTAGCCACATTATCCCTCGTCGGTAATTATTATTTTAAAGATAAGACAAATTATTTGATAAAGCTGGCACTTGGCAATGGAATTGCTGTCATTGTAGCGCCGCTGCTGGCAAGTCTTATACTGTTTATAGATCTTGAGTGGAGAAATATTTATATATACCTGCTGATCCCGCAGTTAATTATTTTTATCCTGCTATTCTTCCTTAAAATACCGGTGACTATTAAAAAAAATGAAAATATAAGATCTTTATTTGGTGTTACTAAAAAAATACTTATCAATCCATATTTTATAATCTGTGCGGTGATCCTTATTTTGTATTCTACGGTCAAGGATACTTTTTTTACATGGTTCACATCTTATTTTACTTTCCTGAATATAGAGGTCAGCATGAGTTCATTGATCCTGGCAGGTTATGGGGTCGCAACATTTGCAGGAATGATCATAAAAAATGCATTGATCAGGAGGTTTAAGGAAAGAAAAGTCTTGCTCTATGGAGTCATTATTTCTTTTATCTCACTTATTGGAATATTATTTATTGATAATTTAATAATAAAGATCATTATGATATTTATATTCGGCTTTGGACTTGCTGCTATTTTTACGATTACTTTTTCATTGGGTATTGAGGTAAGCAAGAAGTATGCCGGTTCAGTTTCGGGACTCCTGATGGCTGCTGCCTATCCCGGGGTTATTATTTTTCAATATTTGAGTGGATATCTTTTAGAGAATCTATCCAAAAACAGTGTTTTGATCCTTGATGCTGTGCTGGTCTTTTTCCTATTAATATCTGTGGTGATGTTAAATTATAGAAAAGCTTATAGTGGTCTGGACCGGTAAGCGGAGAAGTGCTCGATTGACCCTTAAATTACCCTGTCTTCTTTTCTTGCTTTAGCATCAAGGCTTAACCCGATTCCAACACCTATAGCCAGGCCAATTGGAATACCCAGGGCAATATTTCCAAGTGGAATGCCGATAGGGAGGCCGATACCTACACCAAGCGGCAGCCAGAGTGCAAGATTTTGACCTTCAGATATCAGGTGGTGTTTTTCATTAAGATGTTTGACTATATTTTCAATAGCATTAAAATAGTTTTTTTGCTCTTCCCTGGAAGAGTGGACCAGATTATCAAGACTCCCGATGATGATCTCTATTTCTCTTTTCATATTCTGGCAATCTACACAATCCGGGAAAAAATCATTAAGTCTTCTTGAGATCCTGATCAGCAGGTCTATTTTAAATACCTTATACTCCCTGAGACTAAAATTCTGCTTTTGCCTGTCGATCTCTCCGGTGATATTAGCAAACCAACCATTATGATCCTGCATATTGATCTCCAGACTAAATCTTATTTAGAAAATCTAATATATATATTAACATGACTGATGTAAAAAATAACTTTTTATGGTTATATTTTGAGATATGTATTAGAAAGGTATTTTGATATTATTATCTTAAGGGAAACTGAAACAGTAAAAATATCTGGCGGTGCCATATTATGCTGTATAGGTTGAAAAAATTATATAAACCTGAAATTTTCCAGGGCTGGAATAAGACGGAAAGATATTTTGAAGGTTGGTACTTTAAATTAGTCGACAAAGAGGCTAGAAACATATTTGCTATAATCCCCAGTATTTCAATTTCAGGGATCAAAACTGATTCCTATGCATTTATCCAGGTAATGGACGGCAGGAATGCTACTTCAAGAAATTATAGATTTGATTTCTCTGAATTCTCCTATTCAAGAGAGGAATTTGAGATAAGTATAGGAAATAATCATTTCTCATCAAAAAGTATTAATTTAGATATTGAACAGGATTCAAGTATTATCAAAGCCGATCTGAGATTTCATAATATGATACCCTGGCCCAAAACTATTACCTCACCCGGTGCTATGGGCTATTATTCTTTCTTGCCTTTTCTGGAGTGCTACCACGGGGTTGTCAGCATGGATCATTTAATAGAAGGTTCTGCAAATTTTGGTGGAGGAAATATAGATTTTAGCGAAGGTAGGGGATATATAGAAAAGGACTGGGGAATATCATTTCCCCAGGGGTGGATATGGCTTCAGTCAAACCATTTCAGCAAACTTCCCACATCGATTATGCTGTCAATTGCAAAGATACCCCTGGGGAAAAGAAGTTTTACGGGGTTTATATGCGGGATTGTAATAGGTAAGGAGTTCTACTTATTTGCTACTTATAATGGTTCCAGGGTCAGGTCACTAAAGTATTTAAATAATAGTGTGTCTATGGAAATTGAGAGTAGGAACTATAAGGTAAATATAGAAGCAAAGCGGAAGAATACCGCCACTCTTCTTTCTCCGATCCTTGGTTCCATGGACGGACGGATCAATGAGAGTATTGATGCTGAGGTCAAGATAGTGCTGGAGAAGAAGACAGGTAGAAGAACAGAAGTGATCTTTGAAGATACGGGGCATTATGGGGGACTCGAAATAACAAAACCTGAAGTATTATCATAGTAACTCTGGTAAATCATATCATATTTATAAGGTGGGCATTATGAAAAAAAATAGATTATATATTTTACTTGCGGTACTTATTGCGATAGCTCTTTTTGCGACTTCTGCGATCTGTACTCAGTGTCTTGGAAGCGGTCTTGGTGAGCTTGAGACTTCCGGGGGAGAGGATTCAGGGAGTGAAGAAGAAGTTGTAGAGGAAGATGCAGATGCTGAAGATACTTCAGGGAGTGAGGAAGAGGAAGTAACAGAAGATGAGGAATCTAGCGAAGAGGAGGAAGAATCTGCTGAAGAAGAAGCCGAAGAAGAAGCTGAAGAAGAGGAGGAAGAAGAACAAACCCAGGGTACGCTTGAAGCACCTGCTATAGAGCTTGAAGTCTATGAGGGTCCCATATATTCTCAGGCAGATGATGTGTGTTACTGGCGGGTCAGGGCGATTGTAACTGGAGTACCCACGCCGGTTGTTGAGTTTAACAGGGATGACAGTAATGGTGCATGGGGGTCAAAGAAAGCACAGATAAACCTGGTAAATCCTTCTGACAGCTATAGCTTGAGTGCTACTGCTACAAATTCAGAGGGTGTAGCCAGTGATTCCATAGCCCTCACCTGGGAATGTAATAGGGACCCGGAAATTACTGAGATAATTTTTATGGGGAACCATTTTACCGGGATAGAATATACTTTTTCAGCATCTGCAACTGATCCTGATGGAGACACCCTTAGCTATTCCTGGACCGTAGGTGGAGGTTCAATACTGGATAGCACCATAAATCCCATAAAGTGGACCATGCCAGCTGCTGTGGGAGATTATGATATAACTGTTATTGTTGATGATGGAAACGGGGGAACGGCAACACTTACCGAAACAGTTGAAGTCACTGCCATGCTTGGACCTCCAGTAGCAGCCATGGATGTTCCTATAGTAATTTCGGAGGGAGGCTCCATAGATGGCAATGGAGTGTATGGAACCGGTGATACGAATTTTGTAGGTGATTCATCTACTAATGTGGCGTATAGAGGTTTTATTAGTTTTGATATAACAGGACTTTCCGGAGCTAGTATTGACAGTGCTACACTTACATTTGATACTTATACTTCATTGGGAGATCCTATAGCTTTCACACCCTTATGGATATCATCAGTTAACTGGGAACCAGGGCCCATAGTCCCTGCTGATTTTAATCTGAGTGGAGATCTAATACAGAGTTTTAGCACGCCTGGCTTTACATGCAATGCATCCAATCTTAAGCTATCCCTTCAGAATGCTATTAATGGAGGAAGAGACAGGTTCCAAATAATGTTATTTTTTACTGGAATGATGTCTGATAGTGATGGATCCTTCGATATTTGGGGGTATAGGGACGATTCTGTAGACCTGATTGTAACGTA
>JAZFRP010000254.1:0-4370 GCA_036445715.1 Candidatus Humimicrobiaceae bacterium
CTTGCAAAAAGTTGCAACTATTCAACCTGTTTATCATCTGTTTTAAAAACTTTATGAATTATAATTATTATAAACTAAATGCTGGATTATTATTATTAATTCGGCATGGCGATTTATGTAAAATATGTGATACGCATGTAAACAGCATGATTGCTAAAGACTCATCCTTAAGTGTATAATGCTAAAAATGCAATTGATTTTTTAAGGTAGGGGATTATGTCATTAACTGAAATTGATCTTATAATCTCAGAGATATTGAGGTTCTTGCCGTACTTAATACCGGTGATAATCATAGAATACGGGCTTCTTATATTTGCTATCGTACAGGTTGCAAAGAATGAAGTAAGATACCTGCCCAAATGGGGCTGGATCCTTATAATCGTCTTTATCAATATTATCGGCCCGATAATATTTTTACTCATCGGTAAGAAAAGGGATGCAGAATGATAAAGGTTACCAGTCTTAAGAAAAGTTACGGTAAAACCCACGCACTAAAGTCTATAAGTCTTGAAGTAGATAGAGGTTCAGTATTTGGTTTTATTGGAAGAAATGGTGCAGGCAAGACAACGACCATGAATATTTTAACCGGTCTTATGGGATATGATGAAGGTAAAATATCTATAATGGACAGGGATTTTAAAAAATATAAAAATGAGCTTATAAAAAAAATCGGCTACCTGCCGGAAACTCCGACATTCTATAATTATATGAATGCATATGAATACCTGGGCTTTATAGGAAAGATAGCAGGCTTCGATCAGGGAAGTATCAAAAAAAGGATAGAGGAACTGCTCCATGTGGTAGGGATGGACAAAAGAGGTAAAAAAAAGATCAGCGGATATTCAAGGGGTATGAAACAAAGACTTGCCCTTGCAACAGCAATATTTAAGGAACCGGAGATCCTTTTTTTAGATGAACCGTCATCTGCCCTTGATCCTGAGGGAAGGCTTGAGATGCTGGACCTTATTGATGACCTTAAGGATAATAAGATAACAATCTTTCTTTCGACACATATTTTAAATGATGCGGAGAGGGTATGTGATACTATCTGTATAATTGATGAAGGAGAAATAATACTGACCGAAAAACTTTCCAGATTATATGAGAAATATATTCAACCGGTCTTTGATATTGAGTTTGAAGGGGTACCAAAAATAGAGGCCCGTCTGCTGGAAAAACTCGATTGGGTAGAGAGTATTATTGAGAACGGGAAGAAAGTAAGCCTTCAAGTCAATGATATCGATCATGCAAAAAAAGAAATACTTTCCGAACTATCAAAGTTTGATATGAATATTATCAGTTATCAGATAAGGAAGCAGAACCTGGAAGATATCTTTATAGGAATGGTGAAAAAGCGTGAAAACATTTAGCGCATATTTTAAAAAGGAAATACTTGAGGCAATTAGGACCAATAAATATTTGATCCTTTTTATCGGCAGTGTTTTTTGGGCGCTGATGGCCCCCCTGATATTAAAACTTTTACCGCTACTTTTTAAAAGCCTGCCTGTAGATATATCTGCTGTCTTTGAAGGTTTTAACCGCGATGCGGCATACCTGAGCTTTTTAGGTGATTTCTTTGAAGTCGGGACACTTTTCTTTGCCCTTACGCTTATGGGTATTATCTCTAATGAAGTCTATTATAAGAGACTTGTCTTCCCTTATTCTTCCGGTGCTGACCCCACCGGCATAGTACTTGCAAAATATATTCATTATGGTCTCACTTTCTCCATCTTTATATTTATAGGTTTCCTCACGAATTATTTCTATACGAACAGGCTTTTTGAAGGAGGCATGCTCGAAATAGGAATGGTTATAAGGTCCTCATTTCTTTATATGCTGTATTATGCATTTTTACTGTCACTATTGATATTTATGAGCAGTCTTTTCAGGAGAGGGATCATTGCGGGGATAACAGTTATTGTCCTCGGATATACATTGAGCATATTTAACCAGGTAACCAGTATAAGGGTTTATCTTCCAAACTACCTTCTTTACAAAGCAGCAGATATCTCAAATATCTTTGACAGCACACTTATTCCTACTATTATCATAACAGTGGTACTTATCGCGGCATTTTTATTCTTTTCTATCCTCAGGATAAAAAAGCTGGATTTTGCATAAAGGTTTATTTTAAATTTTCAGGATTCAGGCATTCAAGGCTAGGTATTACAAATCTTCCGTCTTTCCTAATGAGTTTATTGTCAAAATATATTTCTCCCCCTCCTTGTTCGGGGGTCTGTATAAGTACAAGGTCCCAGTGTATTGAGGAAGAATTATTATTTTCGGTCTCATCATAGCATTTCCCCGGAGTCAGGTGTATGCTGCCCATTATTTTCTCATCAAAAAGAGGATCCTTCATAGCTTCGGTGATGAAAGGGTTCAGCCCGATCGCAAATTCACCAAGGTATCTCGCACCTTCATCGGTATCAAGCACCTTGTTTATCCTCTCGGTAAAATTTGCGGTAGCTTTTGTGATCTTTCCTTCTTTAAATTCAAAATATATATTTTCATAAGTTATTCCCTGGAATACTGCAGGAGTATTGAAAGTCAGGCTGCCATTTACAGAATTCCTTACAGGAGCAGTAAATACTTCGCCATCCGGGATATTCCGTTCACCGGAAGCTTTTATGGTGGGAATATCCTTTATAGAGAAAGTAAGATCTGTACCCGGTCCCTTGATGTGCACTTTATCGGTTTTATCCATCAGGCTGATGATGCTGTCCATTGCTTTTGACATCTTTGAATAGTCGATTGTGCATACATTGAAATAAAAGTCCTCAAAAGCATCAAGGCTTGTGCCAGCAAGCTGGGCCATTGAATTATTGGGCCAGCGGAGGACCACCCATTTAGTATTTGCTACCCTTTCATCTTGCACAGTACTGCTATAATCCTTCATAAACAGGTTCATCTTTTCCCCTGGAAGGTCACCAAGCTCATTCACATTATCATGGGCCCTTATGCCGATGAAAGCATCCATATCTTTCATCTGCTCCATGTCATGCCTGGTCATTATACTGAGCTGGTCTTTCCTGCAATTTTTAATGACTTCCCTTAAAACACTGTCATCCTTCAGTGTGACATAGGGTATTGCTCCTGCTGCATAGACTTCCTTCACAAGTTCCCTTACAAGCGGAAGCGGCGTCATCCCATAGCACTGTATCAGTGTATTTTCATCCTTTTTTAATTCACAGGAATAATTCACAAGTATCTTTGCAAGTTTTTTGGTCCTCGGATCCATATTTGATTACCACCCTTTAAATCGATATTGAAATGCAGGTATAATTATAGCTGATATCATGCCCTGCTGTCTTTATTATACCTCAACCACAATGCTACAGCTGTAATTATCAGGGACAAGACTGCAACATAAATGGACACTTGCAGTTGATCCAGATAATTTGTTGTATATAGCACAACACTATAGTTTAGTAATGCATGTGCAAAAGAGACTATCAGGTAAAATTGCCACCCGCGGCCCTTTGCTAAGCCCCAGCCGGCTATGGCGCTTGAAGCGGTATGAAAAGCTACTGCAAAAAATCTTTCCCAGAATGGAAGAAGGCCGAAGATCAGGCCAGTGGTGCCAACTGAAGCATTCCAATCCCATCCTGCAGCAAATATACTATTATGTATCCAGACGGCTTCAAAGACACCAAAACCTAAGCCCGCAGCAGCTCCTATTACGAGCCCTGTTTTTGGATCCAGTTTTTTACCTTTCTTCCACCAGAAAAATACAATAGGGACCATTTTTGAGCCTTCCTGAACAAGTCCCGAATATAGTATTTGAGGGATAATAGCTAAAAGCATCCATTGCATAAGCACTGTCTGGTCCCAGAATATGTTTAGAACCTGTGTTGTAAGAGACTGGAGGGGAACCTGGATAAAACAAATAGCAGCCCATGTTAGAATTGTGCTTGTTGAGATTATGGCCCAGGAATAGGGCTTTAAAAGAACAGGTGTCCAGTATAAAAAATACCATATGGCTCCAAATAGTATTCCCAGTCCTATCCCAATAAGTAGACCGCCCCAGGAAATACCGGGGAAATAGAATCCGGATATAAATAGATCAGATATATATGCGCCCATAACATCCTGCCTTCCGGTCAAATGGACCTTCGGTGGTATTATCTCAGATGGTCACCTTTTCAATAGTCGGCGATCATATTATTTTTTTTCAAGCTTTATCTTTTCCCTGGCCTCTTCAAAGAAAGGTTCTGCAAAAGAAGAGGAATAGGTCCTTTCTTCAAAAGATTTAGTTTTTAATGTATTTAAAAACCCCTTGAATTCTTCAAAATATGAACCATAGATATGGTAGCTATCCACCATATCAGCATATCTTCCTACTTTGACTTTCTTTCCGATAAGTCCGGAGA
>JAZFRP010000255.1:0-5544 GCA_036445715.1 Candidatus Humimicrobiaceae bacterium
ATGATGTATTTGTCTTAACTGGCTGGGAGAGAGGATTCGACCTGTAATTAATAGTTCAATTAATTAATTTAGATAAGTACTAAATAATGAATCAAGATGGTGGGCCTATCTGGACTCGAACCAGAGACCTCATCCTTATCAGGGATGCGCTCTAACCTGCTGAGCTATAGGCCCTCTCATTTTGCACAGAGGACAAAGTATCAATTTAACCTTTTTTTGTCAAGATAAAACAATGCGAAAAGTCTCGTGGTAACTATTAAACAGCTGTTTCAAACTATCTTTTTATGATCGAGTATAATTTAATTCTCTATTTGCTTTTAACCTTTACTTCCCTGTCGATAAACCTTAACTCAATGCCACCACTTATCCTGAGGACTACATTTACTATCCATACCATTAGGGTACCAAATGCTGCATAAAATACTGATGCGATAAGCCCTCCGACTATGGAAAGAACTATATATAATACACTTCCTCCACCAATACTGGCCAGTGTAAAATTACCAATTCCGAAATTACCAATTCCGAAACTATTAAGTATGTCAGGAATATTTATTCCAGAAGATGACAGGCCTGCCCAGGCAATTAAAGCGATTATACCCATTATTATGACTGATAAAATGAAGAAAATAAGATAAAAGATAAGTAAAAATTTAAAGCTCGAAAGTTCACTGATACTCCGAACAGTTTTTCTCTCAATATTTATCACTTTTTACCTCCAAAGACTAAGAATAGCCCAATATTATAAATATATTATCAGACTATTCTTTTTCAATTATATATTATGAATTCCTCTCACAATGGAACGATATTACACCTTTGTCCATTTATCTGCCATACCGCCAAGCCATGGAAACTTATAATACTCTCCATTATTAGCTTTCATTATTATTATGATCCTGATAACCAATGCCGCTATCCAGATAATGGGGAAGCAAAAAGCCCCTATCACTATTGCTGTAAGAATACCAGCAATGATATAAAGGATTACCTCTGCTGCTCCAATGACAATCGACTGCATAGCATGAAATTTCACAAAACGGTTTTCTTTTTCAAGCAGGTAGATTATCAGACCTGAAAGCCATCCGGCTCCGATCAGAAAACCTACATGTGCTATAAGCACGGCTACTTTTGGTTCCATCCCTGTAGAACTTTTTTTGCTAAAATCAGGATGTACTTCTGGTTTTGCATCTGCCATTTTTATTCCTCCCTTATGTTAATAATTGTTTATTAGCAAATTCTTAAAATAATTTTAGATAATTTTATTTATTGAAATTTATAATAACAGATTTATATCTTAAATTAAATTATAAATAAAAATACTTCATCCTCTACTCTGAAGCAACTATGGAAAATGAACCTACTTTGTTTCCTTCCCTGAGGTTTATGACCTTGACTCCCTGTGTGGATCTTCCGGTCCTCGAGATCGATTTAGCTGGTATCCTTATCAGTACACCGGTTGCCGATATTATCATAAGATCATATTCATCCTTTAGTATTCCTGCTCCTTTGGCTTTCCCTTTTTTTTCTGTTATTTTTAATGTCCTTACACCCTGGCCGCCTCTTTTTTGTCTATTGTATTCGGATAATGCGGTCCTTTTTCCAAAACCGTTTTCTGTAAGTATAAGTAGGTCTGCATCAAGCTCTTTGACTACCATCATGGCAAGTACTTCGTCATCTCCTGAAAGCCTCATGCCTTTTACACCCATGGATGCTCTTCCCATCGGTCTGCAGTCTTTTTCACTAAACCTTATAGCTTTACCATTCCTTGATACCATTATCACTTCATCGCTACCATTAGACTTTTCGACACTTATCAGCTCATCACCCTTGTTTATATTGATGGCGATTATCCCGTCTTTGCGTGATGTGTCATAAGCTTTTATCGCTGTCTTTTTTATAAGGCCCTTCTTAGTGGCCATTACAAGGTAATGGCTGTCATCATATTCCTTGACTGCTATTATTGCCGCAACTTCTTCATCCTGAGCAAATGGGAGAAGATTGACGATCGCCTTTCCCTTGGAGGTCCGGCTGCCGACCGGAAGCTGGTGGACCTTGATCCTGTATACTTTGCCGAAACTTGAAAAAAACATCATATAGTGATGTGTGGATGCAATAAAAAGATGTTCTACAAAATCCTCGTCTTTTAAATTGGTACCTGTGACCCCCCGGCCGCCGCGGCCCTGTTTTCTGTAAGTGGTGACAGGCAATCTTTTTATATAACCGGAGTGGGAGATCGATATCACATTTTCCTCCTCGGGAATCAGGTCCTCTATATCTATATCTGATTCATCAGCAGAAATATCGGTCCTTCTCTCATCTCCAAATTTCTTACTTGTCTCCACGAGTTCTTTCTTTATCTCGCCATATATGAGTTTCTCGCTCGCAAGCAGTTCTTTCAGTTTCTTTATCAGTTCTTGTATCTCTTTATACTCTTTTTTGATCTTATCGCTTTCAAGGCCTGTTAATCGGTGGAGCCTGAGGTCCAGTATTGCCTGGGCCTGTATAGGTGAAAGATCAAATTTCTTGACCAATCTGTCTTTAGCAGTGAGAGCATCCTTCGAGGACCTTATTGTCTTTATTACCTCATCAAGATTATCCAGTGCTATAAGATAACCTGCAAGTATATGTTCCCTTTCTTCTGCTTTCCTGAGTTCGAATTTCGTTCTTCTGACGATTACTTCATAACGGTGTTTTACATATTCAACGATTATACCTTTAAGATTTAGTGTCTTTGGTATCCCGTCCACAAGGCTGAGCATTATAACGCCAAAAGTATCCTGGAGCTGGGTATTTTTATATAATGAGTTTATTACAACAAGGGGTACACTATCCTTTTTAAGCTCTACTACTACCCTCATACCGCTCCTATCCGATTCATCCCTGAGATCGCTGATGCCTTCAAGTTTTTTGCTTCTTACAAGTTCCGCTATCTTTTCGACAAATCTTGATTTATTGACCTGGTATGGAAGCTCACTGATTATTACCTGAGTCTTCCCCTTGGGGGGCTGCTCCTGGTGGACCCTTCCTCTTACGACGAGCCGTCCTCTGCCTGTCTCGTAAGCCTCCCTTATGCCCTCCAGACCCATGATGATGCCTCCTGTCGGAAAATCCGGACCCTTTATTTTTTTCATCAGGTCCTTCACTGTTGCTTCAGGATGATCGATATTATAGATGATGCCCTCTATTACTTCGGAAAGATTATGAGGAGGTATATTGGTAGCCATACCGACGGCTATTCCCGAGGATCCGTTTACCAGGAGATTTGGTACCTTTGATGGAAGAACTGCCGGCTCCTTTAAGGAACTGTCAAAATTATCTACAAAATCTACTGTGTCTTTTTCAATACCTATAAGAAGTTCTTCTGCAAAGGACGAGAGCCTTGCTTCCGTATACCTCATTGCAGCTGCTCTGTCTCCGTCAACGGAACCGAAGTTTCCGTGGCCGTCTACCATCATATACCGTTGGGAGAAATCCTGGGCCATCCTGACCATTGCATCATATACGGCAGTATCTCCATGGGGATGATATTTACCTAGAACCTCGCCGACTATTCTTGCACTTTTTTTAAACGGAGTATTTGACCTCATCCCCATATCCTGCATCGCGTACAGGATCCTGCGGTGTACGGGTTTTAGCCCATCCCTTATATCAGGCAGGGCTCTTCCTACAATAACGCTCATCGCATAGCTCAGGTAGGAATCCTGCATTTCTGATTCTATTTCAACATTCTTTATCTTTCCCTTGAGTTCAAATACCATCTATTCCCCTGTCTTGAAAAGCGGTGGCTTCCCTAAATAATAATTATATATACTTAAATATCGATAAAAGATACCCCGCTGGCATTCTTTTCAATAAACTGTCTTCGCGGCTCTACTTTGTCCCCCATTAAAGTAGAAAATACATCATCCGCTATTAGTGCATCCTCTATCTCTACTTTCAGGAGCGTCCGTGTCTCCGGATCCATGGTGGTCTCCCATAATTGCTCAGGGTCCATTTCACCAAGACCTTTATACTGCTGGATATTCATTTTCTTACCTTCATATTTTTTCTTCAGGCTTTCAAGCTCATTTTCAGTATATGCATAGTTTACTTCTTTTCCATTCTTGACCTGGTAAAGCGGGGGCTGCGCGATATATATATATCCAGCCTCTATGAGCCCTCGCATATACCTGTAGAGAAATGTCAGTATGAGTGTCCGGATATGGGACCCGTCTACATCGGCATCGGTCATAATTATTATCCTGTGATATCTTGCATTTTCCACATTAAAATCTTCACCGATACCTGCACCAAAAGCAGTTATCATCGCCTGGATCTCAATACTTGAAAGGATCTTATTGAGCCTGGCCTTTTCCACATTCAGGATCTTTCCCCTTAGCGGAAGTATTGCCTGGAATCTCCTGTCTCTTGCCTGTTTTGCACTTCCGCCTGCAGAATCACCCTCAACCAGGTATATCTCGCTGAATTTAGGGTCATTTATCGTGCAGTCAGCAAGTTTTCCAGGGAGCGAACCACTATCCAGAAGTGATTTCTTCCTTGTGAGGTCCCTTGCTTTTTTGGCTGCATTACGCGCGCGGGCAGCATCAATGCACCTGTTTACGATTATTTTGGCTACAGAGGGATTCTCTCCCATAAATTCCGCCAGCATCGAATTCACTGTAGACTCCACAAAACCCTTCATCTCACTATTTCCGAGCTTGGTTTTTGTCTGCCCCTCAAATTGTGGGTCTTTGAGCTTCACACTGATAATGGCTGTAAGTCCTTCCCTCACATCCTCGCCCTGGAGGTTCTCATCTTTTTCCTTGAGTATATTATTGCTCCTTGCGTAGTCGTTTATGGTACGGGTAAGAGCTCCCCTGAATCCACTAAGATGGGTTCCGCCTTCAGTGGTATTGATATTATTGGCAAAAGAAAAGATGCTTTCTGAATACCCTGTAGTATACTGCATCGCGATCTCTACTTCATTATTATCATTTGTATTGGCGATATAGATAACCTTTTTGTGGAGGCAGTCCTTCTTCTCACAAAGATAGCTCACAAAATCAATAATACCGCCCTCATACCTGTATTCTTCCCTTTTATTTGGTTCTGTTCGCATATCGACAAGAGTGATCTTAAGACCCATGTTCAGGAATGCCATCTCCTTCATCCGGCTGGAAAGGATCTCATATTTGTAGTCAAGGTCCTCAAAGATCTCAAGATCGGGATAATAAGTAATCGCGGTACCATGTTTGTCGGTCTTCTTGCCTTTTTTGAGGTCTGCGACCGGTTCCCCTCTTACATAATCCTGCTGGTAAACATGTCCATCTCTTCTTATTTCTATATGGAGTTTTTCTGCAAGGGCATTCACCACAGATATGCCGACACCGTGAAGACCGCCTGAGACTTTGTATCCTTCCCCACCGAATTTTCCACCTGCATGAAGTTTGGTCAGCACGATCTCTACGGCAGGCTTATTGTATTTTTTAAGTTTCTTTACCGGTATGCCCCTGCCATTATCAATAACAGTCACTGAATTATCTTCATTGAGCACCACAAGAA
>JAZFRP010000256.1:0-8895 GCA_036445715.1 Candidatus Humimicrobiaceae bacterium
AGAAGATACTTCCATGCAGGCATACTTCACGCCATCTTCCAGGCTCTTTGCAAAAAACCGGTGCAGGTCAAGTGACTCAGGAGTTGTCCTATCCATATATATCTCCCTTTCACCAATATATGATTTATATGTACTGATGATGGAAGTTTTTAAACCCGCTTCCTTAAGAATCGAATTTATAAGATAGCATGTAGTCGTTTTTCCATTTGTTCCGGTTATTCCTATTATTTTTAAAGATCTTGAAGGATTACCGAAAAAATTTGCACTTACCAGTGGCAATGCTTTTCTTGTATTTTTAACTAATACCTGGATGATCTCAGGGGGAAGATCCAATTTCTTCCGGGATATTAAAGCTACTGCTCCTTTTTTTACGGCATCATGGGCAAAACGGTGTCCATCCAGCTTAAATCCTTCAATAGCAACAAATAAAAAACCATTTCTTACTGTCCTGGAATCTATTGATATATCACTTATTTCTATTCCGGTATCACCATATATTTTTTTTATATCTACACCATCAAGTATGTCGGCCAGCTTCATAAAGGATCCTTCTACCAGAGTCTTTACCAGTTTTTTATATTGAATTATACATTATCTATATCAAATAAGTCATTTTAAAACCTTTAAACGGTTCAGGGAATACTCCATTATATTTTTAAAGACAGGGGCAGCAACTGTACCTCCCCAAACTGTTCTTTCTTCTCCCTTGGGTTCGTCTACAACAACTATTATAGCAATTTCCGGGTCATCATAGGGTGCAAAACCAATAAATGAAGTTATGCTCCTTCCCTCACTATATCCTATTCCATTCTCATTTGCTTTCTCTGCAGTTCCGGTTTTTCCACAGACCTCTATTCCTTCTATCTGTGCCCTTGTACCGGTCCCATTCTCGACTACGGCAAGCATCATCTCCTTTATGGACACGGATGTACTATTACTGATTATTTGAATCTTATTATCCGGATCTCCTGACCCGTTTAAGTCACCCAGTTTTATCTCCTTCAGGATTGTGGGTTTTATAAGATATCCTCCGTTTGCAATAGAGCTTACTGCTCTTAATAGCTGAAGCGGGGTCACTGATACACTTTGCCCGATTGCAAGCGCACCGATCGTTGAAGCCGGCCAGGTCTTATAATCATGGACTATTCCGTTTTCTTCCCCTGGAAGCTCTAAGCCTGTTACTTGTCCGAAGCCAAATTTGTTCATATTTTCCCAGTACAACTTATCCCCCATACTTAATGCAAGCATTACTGCACCTACATTACTTGAATATTGAATGATCTCCCGGGTAGAATACTGGATATTCGATGTCCTGAATATCTCTTTTATGATCCTGTCGCTTACTCTTATAGAAGGCGGAAGATCAAATACCTGGTCCTTTCCAACTGTATTATTCTCCAGCGCTCCGGCAACATTTATTACCTTAAAAGTCGACCCCGGCTCATATGTAAAAGATATGGCGCCTGCCTTATATTGATTAGCATCAAAATCCTGATAATTATTAGGGTCAAAACTAGGATAGGTAGCCATTGCAAATATCTCACCACTATTAGGATCCATTACGATAGCTGTTGCACCGGAGGCATTATAATCTTTACAGACTTGCTCCAGGTTTTTTTCAGTGATGTATTGTATCTGGGAATCAATTGTAAGCACAATATCTTTTCCATCTACCGGGTCTATATAACTTTTTATATTCCCGGGGATCACATTCCCAAAAACATCTTTTTCTGCCACTGCCTTCCCATCCACGCCTCTCAATATGCTCTCGTATTGTATTTCTATTCCATATAGTCCAATATCGTCTGTTCCGGTAAATCCTACTATCTGTGCGGCCAATTCATCCTGCGGATAATATCTTTTGGTCTCATCCTGGATATATATTCCGTGCAAACCCAGATTTGCGACCTCCTCTGCTTCTTCTGAAGCTACTTTTCTTTTTAGATACACGAAACCAAGTTCTTTATCACTCAGTTTTAACTCAAGTTCTTCCTTATCAATATCAAGCAGCCCCGATAGTATTTCTGCCTGGTAAGAAGGGTCAAGCACTTCTTGCGGATTTGCATATATAGTCTTTTCAATAAGGCTTATTGCCAGCTCTATCCCGTTCCTGTCAAATATTTTGCCTCTTTTTGAGTATAGCTTAAATTCATCTGTGTGCTGAAATTGGGCATAATTCTTGTATCTTGAAGCATCCAGGTATTGAATAGAAACCAGGCGGTAGGAAATAAGTGAAAAAGCTATAAAAAATAAGATAAACAGGAAATAAATTCTCTTCCTGTTTATCTTAAAGGTATTTTTATCCCTGTTCATTTTATTATTCTACATATTATTTACGGTATAAAAAATGTTAATACACTTTCCGAAACGACGAGTACTATATCCTGTATATAATAAATCGTTCCAAGCAGATTGTCATAACTTACTTCTACTCCGGTAGATTCATCACGTGCAATATAATCATATATCTTTTCATTGTTTATAAGCTCCTGTCCGGATAATTCAACTATCTCAAATTCTCCGCTCGTTTTCATCTCTATTTTTTCTTCTGCCGCTTCCTGTATCCTTGAGGGAGCTTTCAGTGAGGAGATCTCCAATCTCAGCCTATCGGCCCTTTCTTCTTCCAGGAGGATCATTTTATCAAGCTCATACATATCATTCTGGTAATTGATATTTTGAACCCGCAGACCGATATTCAGCAGCAGGCCCAGACAGGCCATAAGTATTATTATGATCAATACATAGAAAAGTCCGCTGCTGCCGTATAATACTGGTCTTTCTGAAGCATTATTCCTGCCTCCTATCATATACAGAAACGGTCTCCTGTTTTTATAGACCTCATGCACTTGTGCTGATCTTGTATTCATTATATCTTCTCTATTGCCCTTAATCTTGCACTTTTTGATCGGGGATTCTTCTCTTTTTCCCCAATTGAAGGAAAAATTGCCCTTCTTGTTAGTACTATGGCCTTCTTTTCTACACCACACCTACAGATCGGCAGTCCGGGAGGACAAGTACATACTCCTTCAAGTTCCCGAAATCTTGTTTTTACCAGCCTGTCTTCCAGTGAATGGTAGGAAATGATCACCATTCTTCCACCTTTTTCAAGTACCTCAAAACCGTCATCTATTAATTTGCCTATACTCTCCAGTTCCCTATTTACTTCGATCCTAATGGCCTGGAATATCCTTTTTGCAGGATTTCCTTTTTTATATTTGCCGTAATTTTTCGGAATTGAATTTTTTACTATACCTACAAGATCCCCTGTTGTTTCTACAGGCTTACTTTTTCTGTGACTTACAATATTTGCTGCAATGCGGCCCGAGAATCTTTCTTCACCATATTTTAGAAATATTTCCTTCAATTGTTTTTCCGGATACTTATTGATCACTTCATGTGCATCTGGCCGGGTATCCGTTGAAAACCGCATATCAAGTCTTTCATCTCTTAGATAACTAAATCCCCTTCCCGATTTATCTATTAAGAAAGAGGACAATCCCAGATCCAATAATATTTTATTAATATTTTTAATATTAAGTTTTAATAAAATATTTTTTATATTTGCAAAATTGTCATTTACCGGCAATATATTCCCAGCAAATGACTTTAATCTACTGGTGGCGGTGCTTAGAGTCTGACTATTTAGATCAACTCCAATTACTTTGCCTGTGGGGGCAATTGCTTTAATTATTTCTACAGTATGACCCGCACCGCCAAGTGTACCGTCATAAACTATGTCTCCCTCTTCCGGGTCCAGATAGTCTATGACTTCTGTCAAGAGAACAGATACATGAAAATCATCATAATTCATTTATAACACTTATTAGAAACCTAATTCTTCAAATGCATTCTGGTCATCAGCATACTGGGAGTCTGCATTATCATAGTATTTCTCCCAATTCTCTTTTGACCATATTTCAGCTCTGTCGGAGACACCGACAAGCACTATATCTTTTTTCAGGCCAGCATGCGTTATCAGGTTCTGGGGGATCCTTGTCCTTCCCTGCTGGTCTATACTTTCCATACTGGCTGAAGAAAAAAACCATCTTGAGAACCGTTGAGTGTTTCTTTTAGCCATCGGATTGGACAATATCTTCTCCTGAAGCCTGTTCCAGCCTTCTTTCGAGAATAAAAAAAGACATTTTTCATCAAAACCCTTTGTGATGATCACACCTTTTATTATCTCTTCCCTGAATTTAGCAGGAATAAAGATTCTTCCCTTATTATCAATTGTCCTGTGATGTTCACCTAAAAACATTTAAAACCCGCTTGAACCATATTTAGCCAAATAATGGGAAATCTAAGTAATTCCTCACCACTTTTCCCCACATCACACCAATAAGATAGCACAATAAAATACATTTGTAAACTTTTTTTGGATTAAAATATAAAAAAAAATATAATTCTTTAATAGATTATTTTTTAATAATAATCTGTAACTATATATTGTTATAATTACAATATTTTACTAATAACGGCACTATATATAGTGTTTGGGAGGTCATCCGGGAATTTGATCCCGGCTTATTTCCGGACAGGCTCCCGATATATTTAAGAGTCTGTATTTACTTCAAGTTCTTTGCTTACCAGTTTTCCATCTTCTGACCTGGTGAGCTCCTCTATCTTCTCTTCAGCCTCATTTAATTTCCTCAAGGCATGGGAAGAAAGCTTTATTCCTGTTTCAAATCTGGTCATGGAATCTTCAAGTGATATATCTTCTTTTTCAAGATCCTTTACTACTTCTTCCAGCTTTGACAAAGCTTCTTCAAAACTTAATTCATCGATTTTCACTCTTATTTCCTATCTCTGGTATTTTATTATCGACTTCCATTACTTTAGCTTTTAAGGTACCGTCCTTAAGCAGTAAGCGTATTATCTTTCCTATGCCGGTATCCCTTATGCTTTTTATGGCCCTATCTGTGTTTTCATCAAATGCTACAGAAAATCCTCTCTTCAGTATAGCAACCGGGTTGCTTTTTTCAAGATTTATAAGGGAAGATCCTAATTTATTCTTTCTATTATCCTTATGTTTCAAAAAACTATTACTCCACCTCATCCCTGTATTTCTTAATAAGAGTTTGTGGGATTTTATCCTTCCCCTTATTTTTTCAGGTTCAAGTCTTGAAGCCTGATGCTTGTATCTAAGTCTTTTGCCCTTCGCTACTGAAGATATGCTGCCTGCAATATCCCTTGAAAGCTCGCCTGTATCCTGATAAGCCTTATTCAATAAAGTAAGGGGTTTTCTAAAATATTTTCTATCTATCAAAAAACCAAGCTGATCTTTTCGTGACCTGTTCCTTGAAGAAATTCTTTCTTCAATACCGGACCTTATTTTTTTAAGGTCCAATACCATTTTTTTCTTATCCAGCATTACATTTTCTGCAGCTACTGATGGAGTCGCTGCTCTCAGGTCGGCTACAAAATCTGAAATAGTGTAATCAGTCTGATGTCCTACTGCAGATATTAGTGGAATAGGGCAATCATGTATTTTTAATGCAAGCTCCTCACTATTAAAGGCCCACAGATCTTCAAGTGACCCTCCGCCCCTGGCTATTATTATCGTATCAACACCGTACTCACACAGATCCTCAATAGCTTCACATATATCACCTGCGGAAGTGGTCCCTCCCACATTTACATCCCTTACTACTAAATGAAAATTATCTGACCTGGACCTGAGTACTGATACTATATCCTTAAGTACTGCACCCCCCCTGGCTGTTGCTACACCGATCTTTTGGGGCAATAGCGGTATCCTCTTCTTTATTTCTTCATCAAAATAACCCTTCTTTAAAAGTTTTTCTTTAAGCTGTTCAAAAGCAAGTATAAGAGAACCTTTCCCGACAGGACGGGCATCTGATGCGATCAGCTGATATTCTCCCCTTTTTTCATATACTGAGATATAGCCATTCACTATGATGTGGAGACCCTCTTCAATATCAAAGATGAGCTTATGGTTATTTTGATAAAACATCACTATTTTGATCTTACTGTTTTCATCTTTCAGGTCAAAATACATATGTTTTTTATTGTGGAAATAGAAATTGCTTACTTCGCCCTCGATCCAAATACCGGAAAAGCTGTTCTCAAGATTATTTTTAATCCTATAGCTGAGTTCACTAACTGTATAGATCTTTGAATTTGTAGTATTTTCAGAATTCATCTACAAGCTTATTGTAGTTTCCAGCAAGTTATCATTATCTGTGTCCTGCCGGTATCCAGGTCCTTAACAAGTATATCTACTACCCTGTCCCTGTCCTTGCTTGAAAAAGTAAATTTTGATACAGGGACTTCTTCATCTTCTTCGATAAAATCTTCTTCAATTTCTGCCATGCTCTTCTGGTAGATGAAATCCCTGCTCCAGATCGACTGGACCTTTTTATCTTTATAATAATCCTCTACTTCGGCAAATCCTTCTACTGTTTCCAATATTACATATAACATGCTCTCGTCCGATTCTACAGACCTGGCATCCTTGACTATAGAATCAGGATAATAAAAAGTATTAAAAGTCTCTAAGAAATCTTCATTATCGATAAGCGCGATGAATTCCTCATCTGAGATCTTTCCATTCTCTTTTTCTTCTTCAGGAGTTATTTCAATATTAGTTTCAGCAGCTTGTCCCGTGATCATATCAATTACAAAACAAGAACTTAAAAGTAATGGCAAAATACATAGCACACAAATTAAAAGACCGATAAAAAGTTTTTTAAAAAGAGTCATGGTCCATTCCTTCTACTAAGTAAAATTTAATATCAAAATCTTTACCAGGATATATAAACAGAAAACTATTTCAAATGAGACCATTATATAATTAATAGCGCCCTCATATCCCTCTGCTTTTTCCATCAGGTAATTAAATGGTTTTTTTATAAATCTTTTAATCCCCGGTAAAAACTTAATAAATGTATAGAGCGTATACCCCACAAGGACAGAACTTCCTACAACAACTGTCGGGTCATTAAAATAATATACGCAATAAACAAAATAACCTATCTCGATCAAATTTAAAAAAACAATTACTGCAATCGAAAATGTTATAGAAAAAGACCTTACTTTTGCACCTTCATCGCTTCCGGGAATATCTTCCTCGAAATCTGTTGTCTCCTCTAGTATTCCCGTATCCTTGCTGGTCCTTATCATAAATCTTAAACTGGAAACATGCAACCAAATTAATATTATCGATAGAACTGTTAATAAAATCATTAATAGATAATTATAATATTATAAATAGGATTTGAAAATATATTTATTAATACTCTTTTGGATGGAAAAATAGTTTTGCTCTATTTACCGGATTTTTCTTTTCCTGAAGGTGAAGATTTTTCCTTGCTTGAGGAAGCTTTTATTGTGTCCTGTTTTTTATCTCCAGTTTTTTCTGATGAAGGTGAAGGGGAATTATCAGCCGCCCCGGCACTCTTTGACCCTTTTTTATAATCAGTGCTATAAAATCCGGAACCTTTAAAGATTATGCCGACAGGAGAAAAGACCCTCTGTGTATCAGACTTACATTCTACACACTTGACCTTACCGTTTCCACCTGCTTTTACAAGCTTATCAAAGACTTCTCCGCAATTTCCACATTTATAAGAATATATTGGCATTAATAATTTCCTCACTTTTCAAATCAAATAGAAAATATATACTAATTGGATATTTTAGTCAAACATTTTTACTGGTTTTGCTATAATAGCAAAAGATTTTGACAAGGTTTTATGAATAAAAGAACAATAATAATATTAGTCTTATGTGCAGCTCTGATTGCAGCTATTGCAATTATCTCCTTGAAGAAAGACCCGGCTATCACTGGTCTTTATCTTAGCGGTGCGCCGACTTTCTCACAAAAGGAAAAAACTGATGAAGAACCTGCATCAGTCAAAGACTTTCAAAGTAAAGGTTCAGATATCTATCTTATAATCGGTATAAGGGACCTGGACACCAATGACACCATTGAAGTGACATGGACGATCTCAGGTAAAGATGAGGATATTGTTTTTCAGGAAAACACAATAAGCCCCGAAAGATCCGGTTCGGGAGAAATAATAATATACCTATTAAAGAGGGATGATGAATATCCCGGGGAAAACTATATTATTGAAGTAATGCTAAACGGTTCTAATAAAATGCAAATCGGATTTACTATTGATGCAGAGTAATATTTTTTACCTGCGCCCTATCCGGGGATTGGCTCCGGACTTACCGGGAAGGCTACTGGGCCGATTTATCATATTCATCGCCTACTTTTGCAAATTCAACCTTTATTCTTTTGAATATTAATTCCAGTGCTTCGTTTACAGTATTATCCAGATTATAGTTTTGTATGATCTTTATATTATTTTTGCCGGCCAGATCCTCAAGGTAATCCTGGATCAATATTATCTTATCCAGATGTTTTAAATACCTCTGCATCGGTCTTGAACCCTGTGTTTCAACGGTCCTCTTATTAAAATGTTCCTTATGCGTATTTTTGTCCGGAACCGCTATGACCATCTGGATTATTATTGAACGGTCAATATATTTTTTTATATCAAGATACCCCGGCACAATATGAGCTCCTTCGATAACAATATCTGTTTTCTCTTCCACGCTTCTCTTTATTATAGCTTCAACACCTACATTTACCGCGATTACCTGTTCCCTGAAACCAAGGATCACCGGTTCGACTCCTGATGGAGGCAAGGTCAGGTTAAGATATGCATTATAAGACGAACCCCTGAGTGGTCTTATAAGCTTTTCAGAAACCGAAGCCCTCATGACCTCCCTGATGGCATCAGTAGATACGACTCTGGTGATATTGAGTCTGTTTGCAAGAACTGTTGCAATTGTTGACTTGCCTACACCTGTTGCCCCTCCGACAAGTATTATTGTCGGCTTTTGCAGTTTTCCGACTGACTG
>JAZFRP010000257.1:0-4265 GCA_036445715.1 Candidatus Humimicrobiaceae bacterium
ATTATGTAATAAATTATTAATAATTAGTTTTATTATAGCATATCTTATACATTTTCCATATTTATCCTTAAAGTATCTATACACTATATATTATTTTATAAGCTAAATTAAAGTATTAAGAATAAAATCAAATCAAGATAGATGGGATTAATCGTTATTTGCTTATTTTACATCTTTTTCTGTTGCAGTTTTCTGACCCGGTACAAACTTGTTCTTTATCTTTTCATATAATTTACTGTCCACCCATACCACATTCCCTATTCCTCCATCGCCTTTAAGGAAATTTTTCGATTTGATATAGGCAAGTGAAACCCCCATGATACCATCTGACTGTTTGCCTCCCGCCCTATTGGCAAGAATGTCCCATGTTATCCCTCCGGGTGCAATAGCCTCTGAATCCCGGGACATTATACCAATTCCTTCCACTTTATCCATCCAGAAAGCAAGGTTCTGGAAACATCCGCAGGAAGTATGGGGTGTTCCTCTTAGTGAATGAAGGTAAACCCTGTCAAGCTTACCCTTTGTAAGCTTTCTATATACTTGATTACTCCCTTCGTACTCTCCTCTCAATTCATCGATCATTCTGCCTTTGCTGAAAGTCGATTTCAGGGGAAGCACTTTTTCGGATTCCCTCCTATATGGCTTTATGGTATTTCCAAACAGACTTGCTGCTTTCACTGTAAAATAAGTCCTTGCGGCGCACATGGGTATTCGGTCAGGAGTAAGGATGCATGTATGTTCCAGGGAAAATGGCCTGCATTCTATACAGGCGCAAAAAGTATCAGTATTATCTTCAGTCATCTCGTTTATTTTTTCTTTTCTCTCTGCCTTATATTCCCTTATACTTTCGGCTTGACCTGCCAGCTTGCTACTATCAAATTCGATTTTTACTTTTATGTTTTCCAATCTGGGATATGTGAGTCTAAGGCCCCAGAAGATGGTCTCTGCGATCTTTTTATCCTCAAGCACTTTTGAATCAGCTTTTATAACCAACATCCCCTTGTTTTCAACTGCTTTTATTCCAGGTATATAATTTATGGCTGAAAGTGCCTCTTTTTCCAGGGTCAGTTCCATATCAAAACTTAGATCCTTATGGTCTATCTCCACTATAATACCTATATCATTTATTGGCTTGCCTGAAATATCTATAGCCTTTTTAATACCTTTTTCTTTCTTTAGTAAAAAGAAGGAGTTATTAGTTGCCCCCCATGTCTTTACAGCTTTTATCTTTTCTCCAGAATAGGCAGCATTTGCATATGAAGGTAGACTTATGACCTCTTCTTTATAATGCTGTACTCTGAGATTTGGAAAACTTACTGCTTTTTCCAATATTTCATCAATTCTGTCAGCTACTATCCTGTTTCCATACGGAAATGGGAAACTTGACGGTACCACTGCAGGGGCGCCCATCTTCATAAGTCCTAATACGATATGATATTTAAGGGGACTGAGGTCACCAGCAACTACTATTAATCCAGGCATATCCTTTTCAAGAAAGTGAGACATCTCGTGGCTCTGACCGGGATTTATCCTTCCCCAGATCATGGCATATCTAAACATCATCTGGAGAAAGTATATTGGAGATGTATCCCTGCTTCCAATATAACGGGAATCAAGCCCGTCATGGTCTGTATCCTGATAGTCGGTCAGAACCATGAAGTCTCTTTCTAAAAACTTCTGGATAATTGTTTCATTGGTGGCCCCCAGAACCAGGACCCACCCAGCCTTCCACTTACTCCCCGTGAAGACATATTTTCTTAAGGTACTGTCGGTAATAAAATAATCAGGTCTATCCTTTAGTGAGGATTCATAGAGCTCTGCTGCTATAAGCAATGGTTCTATAAAATCTTTTATATCGCCTTTTGACTTTCTATCTAACTCACTTTTTAATTCCGCTAGATTAACTTTTTCTTTACCACTTATTGCAAAATATACAGGAAGTGGAAATTGTGAACTTTTAAAGGACCCTGCCCTGCCAGGCACCAGATCAATTACTTCCTTTAAGAGACTGCCTTTTATTTTCATCGCTTTTTCCTTCCTTATTCTTCATATCTCCTTTGAAACCAAAATCTTGCTATATATCCAGAACCGAATATCCGTTGCAATCATCAATTCTACAGGAATGACACGAACCCGAATATTGGAAATATAAGAAAGATTAAATCACTGCCAAACCATTAACAAGATCTATAGAAGGTCCAAAAGAATCTATACCCAGTCCCGAACTCTTTCCTGATTTCTTTTCTTCAATTTCTTTTTCCTTATCATAATCTCCTTTATCCTTCTCCCGGTCCCTATAGTCCCTGAATTTCTCCTTCCCGTCAACGGGACTCTTGATACCAAAGAAATAATTTATGGGGACTTTCTTCCCGGACCTTGCTCCGATTAAATATGGGGTAAACAATAAGAGGACAGCTATTACCACCAGTACCGTTAATATGATTGCAAGGGTCCTTGCCCACCTTGACTTCTTAATAATAAATACTATCCAGATCGCTATCATTGCGATCAAGAGCATAATGGTTAGATAGGTTATAAAAGGTATGATCCTGAACAATACTAATATTCTTCCTGTGCTATCTACTTTTTCCATTTTTTCTCCTGGTGTAATAAATTAATAAATTTTTAATGATCTTGTTCAATTATATTAATAAAAAATGAAGTAAATATAGAGACTCCATAATTTATATATTTTTATTTTTCTCCGGCAACAGGAAGCTTGATCATAAAGGTCACTTCTTTTTTATCCTGATTTAAATTGACCTTTATTTCCCCTTTATGTTTTTCTACTATCTTTTTTGCAATAGAAAGCCCAAGACCAAAGTTCTTCCTGCCACCACTGCTGCCGGACCTATAGAACCTTTCAAAAATATGGGGTATATCTTCTTCATTGATAGTGCTGGTAGTATTAGAGATGTTTAAAAGTATTTTCTTTTTCAATCTGTCATCTTTCACATTAATCCTTAGATGTCCGCCAGGATCGCTGAATTTTACAGCATTATCCAGAAGATTGAAAAGCAGCTGTTCCACCTGGACTGGATTCCCATAAATCTCAGATTTACCTTCAAAGCTTGTTTTGAGTGTGAGGTTTTTGGAATCGATCTGGTTTTCATATAATTTTAATATCCTTTTAAGTAATCCCCTCATATTGATCATACTTCCCTCAGCCTGGTAACCATTATCTTCGAGGTCAGAAAGGATAAGTAGTTCTTCGGTGATCTTGGATAATCTCATGATCTCACTATCTACAAGGTCGATAGTTTCCATGTACTGCTTTTCGGTAATGGATTTTTTTTGTTTTAAGACATCGATTTTTGTCTTTATCACTGTAAGTGGGGTACTAAGTTCGTGGGATGCATTTTGTATAAACTGCTTCTGGCTTCTAAAAGCTGATTCGATCTTGTCCAGCATACTATCAAAAGTATTTGCCATATTCGAAATGGGGTCATTTCCTTTAAGTCTTAATCTTAGATGAAGGCCCTTCTCGTCAATATCCTTAACATTTTTTGTAATGAAGTCTACCTGGTTCAACATCCTCCGGAGTAGAAGAAATCCTGCAGCAACAGATATTATTATTATTGCTATAACTCCACCGGTAATAAGCAGGAATACCTGGATAAAAAGACCTTTCGGGATCACTAAGGGAATCGCTGGTTTCTGAAAATCTTCCTTTCTAAATTCCTTAAGTTTTTCGATCAAGGATTCATCAAAGAGTTCATCGTTCTCAGTCATCTTCATCTTCATCTCTAACATTGCGTAATAATATCTTTCACCTGTAAGATTGAACTGATAAACAGAATAGATGAGGAATCCATACATCACTACAGAGATCAGGATTATGATCCCAAACCATAAAAATATTTTTCCTTTAAGTGTCAGTCTTTTCATCTAGATCCTATAACCCGAACCATAAATAGTTTTTATTATTTTTCCTGACTTTCCAAGTTTTTTCCTTAGATTCTTGATGTGACTATCTACAACATTTGTAAAGATATCTACATTCCTGTCCCAGGCATGTTCAAGGAGCTGGTTCCTGCTTATAAGCTGCCCCTTATTTCGGAGCAAGTATTCCAGGATCATATACTCTTTCCTGGTAAGCCTTACTTCGCTACCCCCGACTTTCACCTCTTCTTTTTCAGTACTAAGAGTAATATCCAGTACAGATAGAATATTGGTTTTGTGCTCGGATGACCTCCTGAGGAATGCCCTCATCCTCGCCAGAAGCTCTGAAAATTCAAAAGGCTTGGTGAGGAAATCGTCTGCCC
>JAZFRP010000258.1:0-2823 GCA_036445715.1 Candidatus Humimicrobiaceae bacterium
TAATCTTTTCCTAAACCTCTTTACCAGATTGTGAAAGAATAGCTTTATATGCGGCCACAAACCCTCACTGAACTTTGTCGAAAAATCATATGCGGCATCTGCAAGACCTATATCTTTACCATATTTATCACGAAGATAATATTTATGGGCATTTATCCACACATAAAGGTCAGACTTGGTTCGGTGCGGGAAATTCTCGATTATCTTGTAACTATCGATAAGGTTTCGGGCCGGGAGGTAGACATTATCATACCAGTCAAGGGAGGCTTCTTTATAGCCCATCTCATCCTGCCCCTTTTCCCTCTTCTCATTAAGATAATGCATATGATTATTTATCTGGTTTAATATAAAATCATATTTACCCGGTATGGTTAGCCTTATCCTGGCACCGGGTTTTGTATCCTTCAGTCCTGTTACCTCCAGGAATTTTTCCCTTTCAGCAAGGATAAACATATCATTAGGATCCATTTCCCTTGTTATGGGAAATCGAGTAACAAATTCTATCACTTCGGCATCAATATAGGTGACCTTCATCCTTTTTGCTACGCTTACCCTGTGATTTCCGTCAATTACAAAATATATATCCCCTACCTTATATAGTTTTACTGCTGGAAGTATCACATCATTCCTATAGGCACTGTAGATATTTGACCACCGGTGTTCAAGATGAGCCTTCTTAGGCAGGAAATACCTGTCAAAATCTTTATATCTGTCAATGCTGCCCACTATTTCCTCAACCTTAACAGCCTTCATTCCCAGGTAATGCTGATTATGAAGATGGAGCCCCTTATTTACCTCATCAAAGGAAAGGAGTTCATTATGTCTTTCACGGGCAAAGAACCTTAGATTATTTAGCAGGGATTTAAACCTGGCAGATTCAAACTGGTCTTTTCCTTCTGTTATGTAATCCGGCATACTATATTTTTCCTATATTTCTATTATCTGGTATCCATAGGCATTGATGACTTTAGTGCCATTGACTTCTGTTAACCACTCATTATCACAACCATAATAATGTATATGACCGTGAATAAGGTATTTTGGTTTATAACTTTCTATAAATCTACTGAAACTCTTGAATCCCTGATGGCAGCGGTCCTCCCGGTCATGGATCTTATAGGGAGGTGCATGTGTGACCAGGATGTCAATAAACTTCTTTTTAAAAAGCTTATTTTTATAAAGCCTGGGTCTTAAGCGGTTTATCTTCATAGACATCTCAAAGTCAGTATATTGATATTTACCCGGACTATAGCGCATAGAGCCCTCCAGTCCGCCAATAAGGAGTCCATTATGTTCGATGATACGGTTATCGATATTTATACAGCCTTCCGGTCCACCGGTCTTTTTACCCTTATCAGTATAGGTCACATCTCTATGGTGGTTTCCAAAAACATAGTAGAGAGGTTTATTAAGTATGGTAACTATAAATTCCAGGTAATTATTGGGAAGATCCCCACTGGAGACAATAAGATCTATATCAGCCAGCCTTTTTTCTATAGAAGGCGTATAGATAATGTCGACAATTTTGTCACTTATAGCAAGTATTTTCATATAGAGTCACCGCTAGTATTATAAAATAAAAATAATCAGCTGTCTGTTTAGCCTGTTGAGATGAACAGGCTAAACAACCATAAATCAAAATAACCTATAAAAATAGATATAAATATACTAAAATTCTAGAATAGAACTAGATTAATTAAAATACTACAAAATTATTTTTAATCCAAATGAATTTGTAAATTGCTCGGATAGGCAAAACAGTGATAAATAGTAATAATCGTAAAAATGGTAAGGAATATATAAAAGACAGAAGACCCCTGAGAAGGCCCGGGTTGACAATTCTTTCAGCATTGCTTGTATTCACTATGACTATGGGGATCTTCCTGGTCCTGCCAGCTCCCATTAAAGCAATAACCTTAAAGGAACTTGGAAACGCTATAGCAAAACTTGATTCGGAACAGGAAAAGCTGCTTGAGGAAATAGTTGCATCAGAGACAATAGTCGCAGCCAGGAAAAATGAGATCGAATCCCTGGGAAGCGAACTGGAAATGCTCGAGGTAGAGCTGACTGAACTTGCCCACCAGAAAGAAGAAATGGCAAAAGAGATTAACAGAAATAAAATCCTCCTGGCAGATAGGATGATATTCACATATAAATATGGAAATAATGATGTAGCAAAATTTGTAATAAGTGCCAGGAACCTTAATGAGATCGTAAATAATCTATTTCTATTTAAAAATATAATGAGCCGGGAAGCAGAACTTATCCAGAAATTGAGATTTGACAAAGAGGAGTTTGAAAGAATAAGCCGTAAATCAGAGGAAAAGATGCTGGAGAAAGAGGTGACCAGGGCTAGCAGGGAAGAGGAAAAAGAAAAATTAGAGAAAGATATTGCTGAGAACCAGGTACTCCTTGATCAATTAGAAGGAGAAGAAAAGGAAGTACAGGACATCCTCTCCGAGATAAAGAGCCGGATAAATGCCATTCAGCCTTCAGGGATGACTCTTGTTGGAGAATGGACACTGACTGCTACAGCATATTATGCATTCGGTTCCGGCGGTAATGATATAAACGGAAATGGAATAACTGCTACCGGCCTGCGGGCAAGAAAGGGTATAGTAGCGGTAGACCCCAGGGTCATCCCTCTTGGCACAAAGTTATTTATTCCGGGATACGGTGAGGCACTTGCTGCTGACACGGGTGGGTGGATAAAAAATGACAGGATAGACCTTTGCTTTGAAACTCTGGAAGAATGCTTCAGGTTTGGACGTAGAAAAATAAGGGTTTATCTTATAGAAGACTAAACCCAGTCCTATTACACTA
>JAZFRP010000259.1:0-4980 GCA_036445715.1 Candidatus Humimicrobiaceae bacterium
TTGCGTCAGTTTTTGTCTTTATGAAGCTTATCATCTTTTTAAATCTTGGAACAATTTCCTTCCTGAAATATTCTGGTGAGATCAGTGGGCCGCTCTGTATCCCCCAATCATCTCCTACCCAGAAAACGTCGATCAGGTCACCTATCTCACCATAAAATTTTTCAAAAAAACCTATATTCCATTCAACTATGCTGTCCATGAGATAAGCAGCTATTTTAGGTTCTCCATTCAAATCGGTCATAAACTGTTCAAGACTTCTCAGGCACCATGCTAAATAAAAAAGTGAATTTACAGGAGCTGCCCAGATTGAATATTCAGTATTTTTATTCATATCTATTGCTCTGTCCCTTATGCCTTCAAATCTTGAAGGATCACCAGGATCAGGAAATTTGAAAGATCTTATTTCTTCAAGAGTCTTATCCCTGAGGGGAGCCTTATGCACGTCTGCATAATAACCTACTCTTCTATAAATTGTCCCAAATTCATCTTTAAAGGTTCCGTCAGGGTTTTCCCTAAACTGGTAATTTGAAGGAGCATTGGGGTAAACATACCTGACATCTACTCCCAGCTTATCCTTTATCTCATCAGAGACTTCTGCCAGCCTCTGCACGGGATCATATATCCTGATCTCATCACTGGTCCCCAGATATTTTAAAAGATTTTTATATGCTACCTCATGCATTCCGCTGACATTTCCATTATTATCAATAGGGATCCTGTCAGGTTCTTTAAATGTAATAGCAGCTTGTACCCTTTGTCGCGAATTCATTTATTGACCCTCCTGTAAATATTCTATATTTTAAATTAATTATCCAGATTACCTGATATTTTTTTGGTAAAAATACCTGATAATAATAAATACACCAGACATAAACATAAAAATGATAGTAATCGCTACAGACATTATAAGATTCCGGCTTGAAGTCGCTTTTATGATAACCGGAGCAAGTGTATTGCTCGCTACTCCAATTGAAAGCAGGATTGTCAGTACCATATCTTTGTGGTTTTCAAATATACTGCTGCTCGAAGCAATCATCAATGGCACAAATCCTGAAAAACCCAGGCCGGCTAAACCAATACCAATATAATTCAGTATTTCCAGATTGGAAAATATCGCAATTGAAAGAGAGATCAGGCTCAGTATACATAGCCCAAATAATATATGATCCGCTCTCACCTTGTAAGACAGGACACTTATGATCAATCTGCCGACCATTATGCCTACCCAGAAAACAGAGATCACATAGCCTGCGCTGTATACGTCAAATGATCTCCCAAGTCTTAGAAAAGTAGGATACCAGGTAAATATTATTGTTTCCTGAATAAAATAAAAGACCAGGATCACAAGAGAAAGAACCAGAAAAATATTTTTATTTCTATATTTAAATATTTTTTTAAATGAAGGTTTTTGTATGCTTTCTGGAGAAACTTGTTTTTTCCATTTTTCAAAAATTATATATAGGATTGATGATACTAATACAAGAAAAATAATAATATAGAATATAATCCTCCAGCCAAATCCCCTGGCAATAAGATTTGAGGCGATTAAGGGAGAAGTAAGTGCCCCCAGCGCTAAAAAAACATGTCCCAGATTAACAACACTACTTTTATTTTTAACCAGTCCCTGAACCATATTATTATTAGCATTGATCCAGATTATTCCCACAAGGTAGCCAGAAATAAAATAAAGGACATAAAAAGCTGCAAGAGAGCTTGCAAATATTAATCCGACCATTGCCGGAATAAGCAGGATATTACAGCCCAGGATTATATACTTTTTCTTAAACTTCAGGGAAAAAAATACATTAGAAATTACACCCGCGGTTATCCCCATCATAAAAAAAGTAATAATAAGATTCATATTTTCAGGGGATTCGCCGATACTCCTGCCAATATCTATAAGGATCGGGCTTGCTGCCATCATGAAAAAGGCAAAAATAAACAAGGAAAGAAAATTGGGTATTTCTAATACATATGCAAAAAGAAGTTTATTTCTCATTTATTAACTTTCCATATGAAAACTGCGCTTTGACCTCAATAGGTCTGCCATTGTCCTCAGGGATCCATCCTGAACAGTTTCTTGGCTATATCCGGATGTTCGGCTATAAAAATTAATTCATCCTCTACAATAGGCTTTTGATTATGGACATTTGCATAACGTACCAGTTCCAGGACCTCATTAGCTTCCCTGTCATCATGGAATTCTACCTCTAATTTTTCATACACATTCCTAAAGCCCTTTATACCGCTATATTCACCAACAGTAATGCTTCTGCCTGTCTCGATCACTTCTGGTTCTCCAAGTCCTAATTCCTCAAAATCATATAATTCATAATTCTTGCGGTCTTTAAGGGCTCCATCAGCATGGATTCCTGATTCGTGGGCAAAAGCATTGGCTCCAACGCCGGGTTGATTGATCGGTATGGGAATATCAAAAGCATAGGAAACATATTTTGCCATTTTCCAGGCTTTTAAAATATTTATCTTCTCATCAAGTATATCCTGTTCAGAAAATACACTGGAATGTTTGATCGCAAGGATCACCGAGATAAGGTCTGCATTTCCAGCTCTTTCCCCTACTCCATTTATGGTCGTATTAATATATGCGTCCACACCACTGTGAATAGCTCCTATTGCTCCTCCTAATGAATTTGCAACAGCCAGGCCCAGATCATTATGACAATGAAGTTCGATCGGGATCTTGACTTCTGAGGCAACTGCTTTCACGCGGTCATATATTGTAAAAGGATTATCAAAACCAAGAGTATCACAATACCTGAACCGGTCGGCACCATGCTCTTTGGCAGCCTGTGCAAATTGGATCAGGTAATCCATATCAGTCCTGGATGCATCTTCAGCATTCACTCCCACTGTTTTTATGCCTTTTTGTTTTGCCCTGTCCACTGCTTCGCACATCACCCTCGTCACATCTTCTTTTGAAAATTTACCCTGGAATTTACCATAGATCATCTGTTCTGAGGTTGATATGGAAAGATTTAGGTGTTCGATCTTTGTAAGCTCTACTGATTTATCAACATCCTCGGGGATAGCCCTTATCCAACCCTCAAGGACCATTGGGTGCAGGATACCTTTATCAGCAAGGTCCAGGTTTGCATTTATATAATTAGTCTCATGCCTTGTAACTGGAAAACCCATTTCGCTCTGATATACGCCCAGTTCATTTAATTTAAGATTTATCAGGGTCTTCTGTAATTTGGACAGGCATATCCTTGAAGTCTGGACACCATCACGATTTGTTACATCAATAAAATATATTCTATTATCAGCCAAATCTACCTCCATTTATATATTATTATTCACACTTATCTTTAAGAATTTTTTAAAATCAATTTTGCTACCCTATCATCAGTAACGATTATATTGACCATTTTTTTCTTTAAAGCCCCTGCTATGGCTTTGAATTTATTCTCTCCACCTGCAATGCCTATCCTGTAATCTATTTTAAAAATATCCGGACCGGTAATTGAGATCACTCTGTCTCCTACGGAAGTTTCACAAAAATCTCCGCTACCATTGATAAAGTGACCAAAAACATCGCCTGCTACATTTTTTGCCCTCAGTTCTCTTATTTCCTTCCGGTTTAAATTACCAAGCTTAAAAATACTTGAGGAAAGTATAGGATAAAATGTCCCTATCCCAACAATAGCGATATTTATCTTTTTAAACATCCTCAGGGTCACTTTTATATTGCTATCTTCCAGTATAGCATCTCTTATTTTCTTATTATCTACAAATAGCGGAGCTAATAATATATGTGGGTTTATATTAAATCTTTGAGAAAAATCTTTTGTAAGATCCGTTCCATCGTTTCCGAAAAGCAACTGATAGGAGCCTCCCAGGATCTGTACTACATCTACTTTTTGGGGAAGTCTTATTGGTAATGCTGATATCACTTCCTTAACAGTGGAACCGTGGGAAATGCCTATCACATCATTATCCTTGATGATATTTTCCATATAATTCGCAGCCTTTTGTCCGAGGATCAACTTGAGTTCTTTTTCTGAATAATTACCACTTTGAGCGACAATTGCCCTCCGCAGACCAAATTTTTTCTCCAGCTGGCTTTCTATGCCGGATAGTTCACTCTTATTGTCGATTATACTTATTTTCAGGATCCCCAGTTCAAGCGCCTTTTTCATCAACCTGGAAACTTTAGCCTGCGAGATCTTTAAAAGTTCCGATATCTCTTTCTGGCTCTTTTCTTCCCTATACCTTAAATTACAGACCTTTGTTATGAGATCTATATCATAGTCTTTCATTCTTTTGATGCTCTTCCGGGCAATATTTTAGCCAGATCAGCATGAGGACGGGGTATCACATGTACCGAGATAAGTTCTCCTACTTTTTTAGCTGCTGAAGCTCCAGCATCCACTGCAGCCTTTACTGCTCCCACATCACCTTCAACTATTACGGTTACCAGGCCTCCTCCGATCTTCTCCCTGCCGATCAGGCTTACATTTGCAGATTTTACCATGGCGTCTGCAGCCTCAATAGAACCTACAAGTCCCCTGGTTTCGATTAATCCCATTGCATCGTTCATGTTTCTATCCTTTCTCTTATAAAAAACATACTTTTAAATAATTAATAATGTTCAAAGATCATTTAAATCTAATTTACTGATTACCCTTCTCACAATTTGTTCGACCTGGTCCCTCATCACCTCAGAACTGCTATTTCTATTAGAATCGTCTATTCCAAGATCAATAGCACCCGGAGCAGGTTCATTTATCGGATCTGTCTCATAGGCCACCCTTTTTATATTAAGCAGATGTTGTGCAGAAATATTGTCACTATGAATGCCACCGCCCCAGCTTCCTGTAGAAAGTGTCATCGAGGGAGTAAGGGATGTAGAAAGCCCTATAGCACCCTGCGATGAGGTAGTATTCACGAGAATCCTGAATACAGGTTTCTCATGTGCAAAAGATGTTATTATTTCCGGATCCCTGGAATGTATGACCA
>JAZFRP010000260.1:0-2940 GCA_036445715.1 Candidatus Humimicrobiaceae bacterium
TTATGATGAAGAGCTGGATTTCTATTCAGCCAAAATAAAAGAATCCGGTGAATGGATCAATGCTTTTGACGCTATGTGGTTTTCATGGGCCGGATATTATCCGGAAACTGAATTAATTAAGTGAGGCTATGGTAGAGAAAATACAAGGGAATGACTTAAGTAAGCAGGCGAAATTCAAGATCCTGTTACATATCATTTCACAAAGAAGATATTTAATCACATTAATTATTTCAATTATCGTTTACTTTTTAATCTACCTGGCAGCTACAAGATTCCTGATCTTATCTTTTAGAATTGAACCAATGGAATCCTTTTTTGGATTCAAACTTCTATCGAATTGGGGCGAACTAATATTCAGGCAACGGTCTCCATTTCTTTTTGAATCAATCGGTGTAATCTATATAGGTCCTATTAAACTATTTCTCTCAATCGGAAATTTCCTGATAGCCCTGGTGCTTGGCATTCTGGTTGGATCCAATATTTCGGTAAGTTACTTTGGTTTTAGGTCCTTGTCCCTCAGGGGGGCAAGAGGGTTTGTATCCCTGATAGGAACAATTCCTGCCATAATAGGTGGAGCAGCTTGTTGCGTCCCTACTTTGATACTGGTTATCGGACTACAGCTTACTGCTACTTTGGCCGCCGTATGGTCATATTTTGTTCCTTTAAGTGCTGTCTTACTTATATTAAGTCTCTGGTGGTCCCTAAGAAGAATACAAAAAAGAAAATTATAAATAAAAAAGATCATACCCTCCTACAATATCAGGATCGAGATCAAAAATGGCGGTACCCCTACCAATTATACTGTCAGCAAAGATATAAATTTTATTGGGATACCGATACTGGAATACTGCTTGAAAGTTAGACATGCATAGATTTGATCTTTTATTTATTTATCATAATATTTTTCGTGCTTTAATTATTTATCCTGCTATAATAGCCCTTTGATGCAAAGTCAGGTATCATCATATGTATGGAATGATATCTGTCTTTAAAGTTTTATAGGTCTTGGGTAGGAAATCTTTAACTTCGTTAATCATCACCATAAAGCAGCAGATTATTAAATATTATTTGTATTGGAACAAAAATAAAATGAATTACTTTGAAGAATTTGGAATAAAAAAAGAATTAGTTAAGGCAATTACGGAATTGGGGTTTGAAAAACTTACCCCCATACAGGAGAAATCGATTTCCGTTTTAAAAGAAGGCCGCCAAAATTTTATCGGTCTGGCCCAGACGGGTACCGGTAAAACTGCTGCTTTCGGGCTGCCGCTTATCGGCCATATTGATACAGGCTCAAGGACAACACAGGGACTTATCCTTGCTCCTACGAGAGAGCTTTGTGTACAGATCGCAAAAGATCTTGAAAATTACTGCAAGTACCTCAGGGAAGTAAGAATAATTGCAGTCTATGGAGGGGCAAGTATAAGGGACCAGATAAGAAGCATAAAGAAGGGTGCACATATAGTGGTTGCAACACCCGGTCGTCTTACGGACCTTATAAGAAGGAAGAAGATAAACATTTCTACTGTTAAATATGCAGTTCTTGACGAAGCTGATGAGATGCTTAATATGGGTTTTCAGGAAGATCTTGATGCAATACTTGAGTTTACCCCTACAGATAAGCTGACATGGCTCTTTGCGGCTACAATGCCTAAAGGGATACATGCAATAACATCAAAGTATTTGAAGGACCCTTATGAGATCACTGTTGGAACAAAGAATGCTGCGGCGGATAATATCAACCATTTATATTATATGGTACACGAAAAAGACCGCTATAAGGCATTAAAGAGGATCGTCGATGCAAACCCTGATATTTTTGCAATAGTGTTTTGCAGGACAAAGTTAGAGACCCAGAGAATAGCCGAAAGGCTAATAAATGACGGTTATAATGCTGATTCTTTGCATGGCGACTTAAGCCAGGCTCTGCGTGATAAGGTCATGAAACATTACAGGGACAGGTCCCTGCAGCTTCTGGTTGCAACAGACGTAGCTGCAAGAGGTATAGATGTAAATGATGTAAGCCATGTAATAAATTTCAGGCTTCCTGATGAGATAGAGATCTACACACACAGAAGTGGAAGGACCGCAAGGGCGGGTAAATCAGGAACCACAATCTCGATTGCTAATACAAAAGATATGGGAAAGATAAGACAGATAGAAAGACAGATAAATAGAAAACTTGTTTACACGAAGGTACCGGGCGGCGTAGCAGTATGCGAGGCCCAATTCATGTCATTTATGAAAAAGATACAGAAGGTTGAGATCGACAGCGGGGAAATCTCCAAATACCTGCCGGCAATGCACGATGAGCTTAAAGATATTGATAAGGATGAGCTAATAAAACGAATCGTCTCCCTTGAATTCAAGCGTTTCATAGAATATTACAGGGAAGAAGAAAATTTAAACATAGACTTTAAAAAGAAGGACCATTTAAGGCCTAAGGGTTCAGGTAAAAAAGATAACAGCATGTTTATAAACCTCGGCGCTATGGACGGTTTTAATACAGAGAGTATGCAGAATTATCTAATGGAGATGACAGGACTTCCAGCAAAAGTATTTGAAAGGATAAATATTAAAAAGGCTTATTCATTTATTGATATAAAGGGACCACATATGCCGGATGTCCTTGATTCATTTGAGAATGAGGTCTATAAAGGGCGAAGAATAAGGGTAGATGACTCAGGCGGCCGTAAAAAATCCCGGCCCCAGAGTTCACATTCATTTTCCAGGGGTAAAAAGAGGTTCTATGGAAAAAGTTCAAGGAAAAAATACAAAAGCTAGATAATTATCTATTCTACCTGGAAAGATTTCAAAAAATGTTAAAATCATAATTAATCCATACTCTTTATGATATAAATATCTATTTATTTTAAACCTTCTATATAACTGTAAAATCTAAAATTCTTTCCTTTTATAGACAAAGAGTGACACTCTTAT
>JAZFRP010000261.1:0-4617 GCA_036445715.1 Candidatus Humimicrobiaceae bacterium
CTGGAGAGAAAAAGTATTTCCAGTTCCATAATATCGTCGCTTGAAAGGACCTTGTGGGAAAAAAGCCATGAAACTGAAGAACATGCTAACAGGCTTAAACACATGGCACTAAAATTAGGAAATACTACAAACCTTCCAGAAAGTAAACTAGACGAACTATCCTTACTTTCCACCTTACATGATATTGGCAAGATAGCGATTCCTGAAAATATTCTTATAAAAAAAGATAAACTTACAAAAAAAGAATGGGAAATTATAAAAAGGCATCCTGAAATAGGTTTTAATATTGCCTCATCATCCTTTCAAATCAAACATATGGCTGAAGCTATTTTATCTCATCATGAACGCTGGGATGGCGCTGGCTACCCTCAAGGATTAATAGGAAAAGATATTCCAATTATATCCCGCATATTAGCAATTGTTGATACCTATGATGTCCTGACCCATGCAAGATCCTATAGGAAAGAGATTTATAAAGAAGAAGCAGCTATGGAAGAAATAAAAAGATGTTCCGGAACGCAATTTGACCCAGAATTAGTAGATAAATTTATCAGGATTATAAATGATGAGATATTAGCAAAAACAGAAGAAAAAAGTTTTAAATAGATATCTATTTTTTAAAGCTATTATCCTGTTTGTATGCAAATAAGATTCCTTTATATTTGAACTTCTTACCAGGCACAAGACCACTGGCTGTCTATGGTGCTAACAAATTATCTTAGTCTCCAAATATGGATTTATTATTACATTATGACAATCTTTAAATAGATTCACGGTGGCTTTCCTTTATAATTTCTATTAATATTAGATTATGATTTTATTGATCGGAGCAACAAGTTTTCTGGGCCCCTCAGTAATAGAAAAGTTTATTGATTCGGGCCAGGATATAAAATTCATGATAAGAGCGGAAAACCGCAGCAAGAGCCTTTCCGGTATTGTAGATAATTCAGGTGGAAACGCCTCCTTTGTGGGCGGTGATCTCCTGGATCCCGATTCCATGATAGATGCTTTAAAAGGTGTCTCAGGCATTGTCTATATGGTGGACCTGGTTAAAACTGACCTGCTTGAGAATTTTCTTTCAGCAGTCTCCAGGACCCGGGTAAAGAGGGCTGTATTTATCAGTTCTACTACGGTCTTGCTTCCTACAAAAAGTGATGTAAAGGAAAAGAAGCTGCAGTCTGAGAAACTTATAAAGGAATCTGGATTGGATCATACCATCCTGAGGCCGACGATGATATACGGGGTTTCCGGTGATCCTAATTTTTCAAAGATGCTGGAGTTTATAAAAAGAAGAGGGTTTTTTATAACATTCGGGAATGGCAGGAATCTTATTCAACCGGTATATATCGGGGATGTCGCCCAGGCTGTCCTGGACACTTTTGGCAATAGGGCGACTAATAATATGGTCTATGAACTTGCCGGAAAAAAGTCCCTGGAATACAATGATATGACTAAAATCGTAAGAGAGACTTCAGGAATAGACTTCAAAGTATTCCGGTTCCCTATAGGGCCCTCAAAGGCTTTTGTATCCATATTTGGCAGACTATCAAAAAGGTTTTCCCTGACTCCCGGACAGATCGAGAGGATGGGCATAGACAAGGCTTATAGTTATGAAGATGCTCAGAGAGATTTTAATTTTTCGCCCATATCTTTCGAAGAAGGTATAAAAAAGCTTCTTAAGAATATGGGGGAATTATCCTGAAGAAACGAATAATAACATTTACAATCATTTTAACAGGATCAATCCTGGCATTTTTATTCTTTTGTACTCCATTTTTTGCTTCAAATATCAGTACCATGAAAGATGGAGATATATCCATAAAAAACGGCAGCATCCCTGTTCCCTTTCTGTCCGGTCTCTCTCCAGCTATCTCTCAATACCTGGTTATCGGTATTACTGCTGCGAACACAGACTCAGTGGAATATCCGACCGGGACAATCGCGGTACAATGGGGGGATAAAGGGGAGGAGCTTCCAAATACCGAACAGCAAAGATTTAAAATATATGTAGACGGCAATGATCATAATTACTATATCCCACTGGGCCTAAATATATATTGGGCCGGGTCCGGCCAGGACACAGGGTCCACAGGCAACACAAATGATCTATTAATAGATATCCCCGATATTGAAGGTGTGGATATAAGGGTACGAAGTATTGCCATTAAGGATAGGATAGCTTTCCCCCTGGACATATTTATCGGAAAAGAGCTTAAAAGTCTTACAGGCAATAATACAAGAACAATAAACCCCCTGCTTATACCTGCTTATTTACTTGTCTTATTATTTCTTATTCTGGCTGCCGTATTCTATTTCATGTTCCGGACATACTTCAAAAATAAGGGCTTCAATGCTGGCGTCATAATAAAAAAGGCAGTATTTATATTTATCCTGATAATACTTCTGGGCTTTTCAGCAAATTTTGTATATACAGAGATAATAACTGCAAAAAGCTACTGGAATTCATATAAGAGCTATATATTATCAGGTAAACTCGACCAGACCTATATGGGTTTTTATGATTTTGAAAAATTTATCAATTGGGTTGATGGCGTTATCCCGGAGGGAGAGAATATCGTCGTTTATGTAAGAGGCGAACCGGTATATATAATGTCAGAGATGGCTTATAACCTTTATCCCAGGGATTTAAAGTTTATAAATATTAGCAATAAATCCTATGATGACATCAATGGCGAGATAGAGTCCATAAATGAAGTCAATGATGAACCATATAATTATATAGTGGTGCTTTCAGAAGATGATGCAGATTCGGCTTTTAGGTTTGAGTTGATATCCCGTTACCGTACTACCGGCGGGTATGTATATATGATCGAAAATTAATATATGGATCCCTGTGACTCACACTAATTTCCACCCTTGCCGCCAATAACGGCCCTTACTGTCACAAATATGATCTTTGTATCCAGCCAGAAAGACCTATTGTCCGCATATTTGCTGTCATAGCCGACTTTTTCAGGGATCGCCAGGCTGTCTCTTCCGCTGACCTGTGCGAGTCCTGTGACTCCGGGCCTTATGCTGTCAGCACCTTTGTCCTTGCGAAGGCTTATTAGTCTTGCCTGATTGTGAAGGGCAGGCCTTGGACCCACAAAAGACATCTCCCCTTTCAGGATATTGTAAAGCTGTGGTATCTCATCAATACTCAGCCTCCTTAAAGTGGTCCCGAGCTTTGTATTTAAGTCTTCCTGGTGCTCTACCTTATCTGTAGGAATATCAGGGGTTCCTTCTTTCATGGTGCGGAACTTATATATCTTAAAGTAGGTACTGCCAAGGCCTATCCGTTTCTGTGTAAAGATCACTCTTCCGGAAGAATCAGCCTTTATAAGTATGGGGATCACTATCCATAAGGGAATAAATAAAACAAAGAGAATAATTGAAAATATTATATCCAGCAGTCTTTTTACAATCTTATATATCATAGTCAAAAAATTGTACCATAAGTGCAGGTCCCGGACCAAATATATATTGATCTTCCGGAGGTTTATGCAGGTAAACAGATCACCACTTATACCACATCTCTTTTTCATTAAAATTAGGTATAAGTCTTTTTATATCCTTGAAGAGATTTTTGTAGTCATAGAGTTGGATATCTTTTTCAATATTAAATAAGATGTTTATGACTTCCTCTTTTGAATATTTTTTTCCTTTGCCGTGGTTCTTGGCTGTAAATATCTGTTTGAACTCAGTACTTGCAAGTTTTTCTTCGCCATTTACCAGCTTCTCATTTATCTTCTCGCCTTTTCTCGCTCCTGTAAATACTATCTCGATATCTTTATCGGGTTCCAGACCGTAGATCTTTATCATATTCCTTGCAAGATCCACAATATTTATAGGTTCTCCCATATCAAGTACATATATTTCCCCGCCGCTTCCCATGGTGCAGGCCTGGATGACCAGCTGTGCCGCCTCGGGTATGGTCATAAAATATCTTTTCATATCAGGGTGTGTTACCCTCACAGGTCCGCCTGCCCTTATCTGGTCCTTAAACAGGGGCACAACACTTCCCTGGCTGCCAAGGACATTTCCAAACCTTACAATCATAAAACTGGTATTCTTTACTTTTGAAAGGGCCTGGAGATATTTTTCTGAAAGAAGTTTTGAGACACCCATTACATTTTTAGGATCTACTGCCTTATCTGTAGAAAGCATCACAAATCTTTTTACCTTATGGGCTATTGCCATCTTTGCAAGAAGCTTAGTCCCAAGGAAATTATTCTGGATGGCTGCTTCCGGATTCAGCTGCATGAGCGAGACATGTTTATAGGCTGCTGCATGGAATATTATCTCAGGTTTATACTTCTTAAATACTCCCTTCATCGCTTCCCTGTCCCTTATATCTGCTACGATCGGGACAGTCGAGACAAACGCATATTTATTGGCCAGCTCCTCCTCTATCATAAACAGGCTGTTTTCAGCATGATCGACTATTATAAGTTTTTCCGGCTTAAACCTGATAACCTGCCTGCAGAGCTCGGAACCTATGGAACCGCCTGCTCCTGTTATCAATACTACCCTGTCCTGTATTTCAGATACCACTTCAGGATTTTTTATTTTTATCGGTTCTCTCCCCAGTATGTCCTCGATCTCAATATCTCTTAC
>JAZFRP010000262.1:0-2571 GCA_036445715.1 Candidatus Humimicrobiaceae bacterium
GGGATCCTTTGCTTTATACTCTATACATATTGTGACATCAGTATTGTGCGAGCAGATATCCTGGAAACCTTCTACCATATTTTTCCAGGCGACCGAATAATCAGTCTGGAATGGATAATCGTAACCATCATGGGCCGGCCAGACCATTACCTTGGTCCCTGGTATCTCAGCTGCAAAATCTACTGCCTCTTTACATAGTTTAATATTATCCTGCCTGATATTTTCCTCGGTTGTTACCAGTGCGCCATGTTTCCACTTTTTGTCATCATAATTTATGACAGTGCAGTCTCCCGGTTTTAGGCCGTGATCTTCAAACATCTTAACCAATTTGCCAGGATCAGAGGGAAGTGGATCTGTGGGCCATGTTAATCCCATTCCATGAAGACCATCTATCTTTGACATGGCTTCAAAGCTTTCTTCCTGGCCAAAAGGCCCGTGATAGCCAGAAGGTACATACCTTTCTGCATAAGTATCAAATACGACAGCATCTGCCATCAGTCTCATTTTCATCTCTATCTCCCTGTTTGATTAATAATATAAATAGAAACGAACCTACTCCAATCAATAAAACTTTTTTTACTAGGCTAAAATATATTATACCCAGTTTGTACCATTAGGATATATAAGGGCTTTAATGTCTTTTCCTTCCCTCAGGTTCTTGAAGGCTTCCTCCCATTTTTCCAGCCGGTATCTTCCGGTTATCAGTGGATCAAAATCAAATTTATTATTTATGACCATTTCAACAGCCTTTTCCCAGGTCTTGGACCCGTTCCAGCTCCAGCTTCCATGGATATCAAGCTGATTTAAAGATATTTTATCCAGCTCGATACTTACTGGTTCTCCCCACAGGCTTATAAGGGCGATCGTCCCTTTTCCTCCAGGTCCTTCATTTGCCTTTTTTGCACAATCTATTGCATGCTGGACACCTACAATATTATTCCCTATCTTCGGGCCTGCACATTCCAGGACAAAATCCGCACCCGCACCGCCGGTCAGCTCCATAACTTTCTGTTCAGGATGTTCATCTGAATATAATATATAATCTGCACCGATCTTTATTCCGGTTTCCAACCTTTTTTTATCTTTTTTTAATCCTATTAATGCAACTTTTGAAGCTCCACATAATTTAGCAAACTGCACTCCAATAAGTCCCATTGGCCCCGGACCGACAATAACTACAAAATCTCCAGCTTTTACAGTGGATCTTTCCTGCATGCTGTGGATAGTGGCTACTATAAGCTCAGTCAATACTGCATGGTCGAGATCAAAGTCTTCGGGCACCTTATAGCATATATTCTCAGGTATTGACATAAATGGTGCATATGCTCCATCCCTGGTAACTCCCAACCAGCCGCTGGGTGTCTCTATGTCCCCAACTATATGATCGCCTTCCTTTATTTTTTTTACATCCCTACCGACTTTCCATGCCACACCGGAAAATTCATGGCCTATGATCACAGGAGCCCTGTAAAAATGTTTATCATCCTCTATCAGCAGATCGCTGCCGCAGACTCCTACTGCCCATACTTTCATCAGGACCTCATCTGGTGAGATCCCGGGTTTTTCGACTTCAACTAATTTAATATTTTTCTTGCCTTCTTTTATTTTTTTTACTGCCAGCATTGTTCAGCCCGGATAAATCTTTTGTTTATATTTTGGACTATGATCATGCCCTCCTGTTTAAAAAAATACATCTGTAATATTTTTTATGATAGCATATACGATAATAAAGTCATGCGATTGAATGGAAGATAAAATGAAGAATGATCCCGGGTCCACAGATAGAATAAAGATCATTACTACCACCTGCAGCTATGACTGTGGAGGACGCTGTCTTCTTGAAGTACATGTCAGTGACAATAGGGTCATAAGAATAAAATCAAAAAAAGCAGAGGGCTTAAATATAAGTGCATGTCCCAGGGGACTTACACAGAAAAATGTACTGTACAGCCCGGACCGCTTGAAGAATCCACTAAAAAGAATTGGGAAGAGAGGCAGCAGTGATTTCAGGGCCATTTCATGGGATGAAGCCCTGGATACTATTGCAGAAAAATTCAAGCATGTAATAAAGAAATATGGGACTGAATCCATTTATTTTATACCCGGTTCAGGTTCACTTGCAACCTTAAATAATCCAGGAAAAGTCTCTGCCAGGTTTTTCGGGATGCTTGGAAAATGTACCACTGTCTGGGGAAATGAGTCTTTTGAAGGAGCAGCTCAATCTTCACTTGCTACTTTCGGAACAGAGTATACCGGAAATTCCAGGGATAATATCCTTTATTCAAAATTTATTATCCTGTGGGGGTGGAATCCTGATGTTTCAAGATTTGGTTCCAATACAGAATACTATCTCCGGAAAGCAAAAAAATCAGGGGTAAAGATCTTGAGTATAGATCCGCGGAATAGCCAGACCAGCATATCCCTTGCAGATGAATGGATCCCCATAAGACCAGGAACAGATGCGGCTATGCTTATAGCAATGGCCAGTGTGATGATCGAGGAAGAACTATACGATAAAGATTTTATCCAAAAATATACATCTGGCTTCAGCTATTATCATGATCATATAAT
>JAZFRP010000263.1:0-7755 GCA_036445715.1 Candidatus Humimicrobiaceae bacterium
GAATCTTACCATTTTCTATATTTATCCTGATCCATCAATTATTGATATGCTGGCCTATTTGAGCCGATACCAGCTTTTCTTCATCCATATTTTCCCTGTTAAACTCCGCATTTATTTTACCCTTGTAAAACACCAGTGTCCTATCAGTCAAATTGACCAGCTCAGGCAGTTCTGATGATGACAAAATAATAGAGATGCCTCTTTTTGCAAGATCGATCATTATCCTATGAATCTCCGCTTTTGCCCCTACATCTATTCCCCTTGTGGGCTCAAGGAGGATAAGTACCCTGGTATCGCTTACAAGCGTCCTGCCTATTACAACTTTTTGTTGATTGCCGCCGCTTAAATAAATAATCCTCTGGTACATACTGGCATACTTTATATCTAGGGTTTCACTCATATCATTAAATATTTTTATCTCTTTTTTTGATCTAATAAATAAGCCTTTTAAAAATGTCAGTGTCTTAATGACAATTATTGTCAGATTCTGGAGGACTGACATATCATATAAAAGTCCCTCATTTTTTCTATCCTCCGTCACATATCCAATACCCAGGTTTATCGCACTCCGTGAATTATTTATATCTACTTTTTTATTATCAAAATATATATCTCCGCTTGTCCTGGGGGAAATACCATATATCGATCTCAGTAGGGGGTGTATTCCGGACCCCAGAACCCCTGCAAAACCCAGGATCTCACCTTTGTGCAATTTAAAATTCACATCATATACATTATCTGCGATATTATAGTCTTTGACTTCCAGGATGACTTCTTTTTCATCTGTCTCTGCTTTTTTTTCTGCGAAATACTCTTTAACTATTTTACCGACCATCATAGACACTATCTCTTCTTCATTTGTCTCTCCGGTAATTTTTGTCCCTTTCTTCTTCCCATCCAGTTATACTGTTATCGGGTCAGATAATTCAAATTCTTCATCGAGACGGTGGGATATATATATTATGGAGACACCATGTTTTTTTAACTCATCAATGATCTCAAAGAGCTTTTCTACTTCTTTTTCTGTCAGTGATGCTGTAGGTTCATCCATGATAAATAGCCTGGCATCCAAAGATAAAGCTTTTGCTATTTCTACCATCTGTCTTTCGGCAACAGAAAGATCAAATACATATTTCTTACAATCGATATCTATTCCCAGACGGTCCAGTATTTTTTTTGCATCTGAATTCATCTTCCGCCAGTTTATAAAAATCTTTCCGGGTATTTTTGGTTCCCTGCCTACAAAAATATTCTCAGCCACGGAAAGATCCGGGATCAAATAAAATTCCTGGTATATTACAGCGATCTTATTTATCTGTGCCTGTCGGGTACTTAGAATATTTACTTTCTTGCCATCCAGAAATATTTCTCCCCCATCTGCCCTGTATACACCGGCCAGGATTTTTATCAAGGTGGATTTTCCCGCCCCATTTTCACCGACCAGTGCATGGACCTCCCCTTCCTTAACGGTGAAGTCGACATCAGAAAGTGCTTTAACGCCTGGAAAATTCTTGGTGAGTTTATTTATCTCTAGAAATACTTCATCATTACCCATATTATTTAATGACCCTCTGTGAAAAAGTATATAGTAAAACAATATTAGCAAAACGATTTTTTAGTATTTTTTAAGATTAACAATTTTCTACCTACATGTCAATTTTAACCATACGGGATTATTGCGGTTTTAGTTTGGCTATTAATATCTTAATAATATCTAATAGTTTATTATTGATTATTATTAATATTTTGGGTCAAAAAATCATTATCTCCTTGCATTCCCCTCTGTAAAATTTGAGAGAAATTTGATAATATGTAAAATTTGAGTAGATAAATAAATTATTATATTTTTAAAATAGAAAACAACTAATATATGTCCAGATTAAGAAAGAAACATTATAAGAAGCGGGGAAGATTATTTAAAATAATCATCGGTATTATTGCTATACTCCTTGCTATAAACCTTTTTTTCGTTGTAGGTTTTTCGGGACTTACCATGTTTATTTTCCAGGCTATCGGCCAGTTTGCCAATGATCTTCCAAGAATAGAAGAATTTACACCTGCTGAGAGTGCCCTGACCTCAAGAATATATGCAGCAGACGGAACCCTTATAGCTACTTTTCACGGTGAAGAGAACCGTGAACTTGTCCCCCTACAACAAATACCCAGAAACCTTATTAATGCAGTTATAGCCATTGAGGATGAGAGATTCTACCAGCATCCGGGTTTTGATATGGAGGGAATACTGCGTTCCCTGATAATCAATGTTGTCTCCGGTGATGTGGAACAGGGTGCAAGTACTATCACACAGGGATATGTAAAAAATGTATATATGCCTGAAGAGAAATACGATATTACCTATGAAAGAAAGATCAAGGAAGTCGTCCTTTCATACCAGCTTGAACAGATATACACAAAGGATGAGATACTTGAGAAGTACCTCAATACTGTCTATCTGGGTGAAGGAGCTTATGGTGTGCAGGCAGCTGCTAAAATATATTTCAATAAAGATGTCGAATACCTGAATCTTGCTGAAAGTGCCATGATCGCGGGCCTGCTCCAAACTTACCTTCATTCCCCCTATATTGATGAAGATGCAGCCATGGAGAGGAGAAACCTCGTCCTTACCAATATGTTCCGGCTGGGATATATAGACCAGGGTGAATTTGAAGATACAGTAAGGATGCCCATAATCACACAGAGACCGCGTGAGGAAACTGAAAAGGGTTTTGCTCTCTACTTCGTTGAGCATGTCAAGCAGGAACTCATCGCAAAATATGGTGTTGCAAGAGTATTTGAGGGAGGATTTGAAATATTTACTACCCTTGACCCAAAAATGCAGGTCCATGCTGAGAATGCTATAAAGGAAATACTTCCTGATCCCGAAGATCCCTCAGCGGCACTTGTATCTATGGATCCAACAAACGGCTATATCAAGGCCATGGTGGGAGGCAAGGATTTTGGCGATATGAAATTCAACCTCGCTACCCAGGCAAAGAGACAGCCCGGTTCGACATTTAAGATCTTTGCACTTCTTTCTGCAATGGAGCAGGGAGTCAGCCCGTATATGACTTTCAATCCAAATGGCACGGTAATATTTGATATTTTTGGGAGCGAACCATGGGAAGTCGGCAATTATAATAATGCAACTTATGAAGTAAATGAACTGCCAATACTGGAAGCCACTGTAAAATCAATAAATGTGGTCTATTCACAGCTTATAATGCGGATCGGTGCCTATGGCATTGCCGGTATTGCACAGGATATGGGAATAGAGACCCTTCTTAATCCCTACCCTGCAATCGGGCTTGGAGGTCTGACTATCGGTGTGTCCCCTCTTGAGGTAGCCACAGCATTTTCAACGATTGCAAATTATGGGGTTAAAAATGAGCCGGTAGCAATACTTAAAGTAGTGGATAAAGATGGTGTCGTGATGGAAGAGCATGAACAGAACAGTGCCCAGGTACTTTCTGCAATAAATGCTTTCAGGGCAATTGAGATCATGCAGCAGGTGATGAACAGGGGAACAGGTACGAATGCAAAGCTTGATGACAGGCCAACTGCCGGGAAAACAGGCACAACACAGGAAGCAGAGAATGCATGGTTTACCGGATTTACCACCAATCTTACAACATGCATATGGATGGGATATCCTGAGACAAATATAAAGATGGGTTATGTGCATGATATAAGGGTGGCAGGCGGCAGTCATCCCGCAATGATATGGAACCTCTTTATGAAGGAGGCCACTGTGGATCTACCGATTGAAAATTTTGTAAGACCACAGGAAGATATGATAAGCCTGCAGGTGGTCCCGAACCATGAAACAGGAGAATACATGATCCCTAACCGGTTTACTCCAGAGGACCAGATAATAATAAAACAGTACCGTTATGGTGAGGAACCCATAATGCAGATGCCGATCCCGGAGGATGCAATACCTTTAATGCCGATGGTGTCGCTCCTGCCTATAAATGAAGCCAATCATATACTTATAGAGTCCGGTTATGCTAATATCCTATATGAAAATGAAGCATTTGCTGATGTCCCTTCAGGCTATACTCACCGTCAGGAGCCGATGTGGGGGCAGCCTGTAGAACTAATCAGAAAGATCACCATCTGGGTAAATCCCTAGGAACATCCGGCTTGAATTCCTTTTCCGGATATCTTTAAAAAAGAACTTTATTAACTTTTAAATAAAATTATAATGAGGCTATGAACAATAAAATTTCAGATAATAATATAAGGGTCAGATTTGCTCCCAGCCCCACAGGATTTCTCCATATAGGCAGCGCCAGGACTGCTCTTTTTAACTGGCTCTATGCCAGGAAGACCGGAGGAAGTTTAATAGTCCGGATCGAGGATACAGATATTAAAAGACATCAGGAAGAAGCTATAGACCTTATCATGCAGTCGCTTAAATGGCTCGGCATGGAATGGGATGAGGGGCCTGGTACCGGTGGGGACTTTGGTCCTTACAGGCAGTCCGAAAGACTGGATATCTATACAGAAAATGCACATAGATTAATAGAAGAAAAAAAGGCATATATCTGTTTCTGCAGTCCCGGGGACCTGGCAAAGGAGCGGGAACTATGCCAGAAAAATGGCAAAGCCTTTAAATATGACAGAAAGTGCCTGTCCCTGCCCCAGGAAGAAATATCAGAAAGAAAGGATAGGGGTGAGCCGTACGCAATAAGACTACTCGTGCCCGAAAATAAAGTGCTGGAGTTTGATGATATAGTCTATGGTAAGATATCTGTTAATTCGAATACCATAGAAGATTATATTATTATCCGCTCCAATGGGCTTCCGACCTACAATTATTCAGTTGCAGTGGATGATGCCCTGATGAAAATAACCCATATAATAAGGGGTGAGGATCATCTTTCCAATACTCCGAAACAGCTCCTTGTCTATAATGCCATGGAGATCGCACCACCTGAGTTTATCCACCTGCCAATGATCCTTGGCAGTGATGGACATAAACTATCAAAACGGCACGGTTCTATATCTATTGAAGCATACAGGGAAGAAGGCTTCCTGCCCGGGGCAATAGTCAATTATATAGCACTTCTTGGGTGGGCCTATGATGAAAAGACAACAATATTCTCATTACCTGACCTTATAAGTAAATTTTCACTCGAAAATATAAATAAAAAAAGTTCCAGGTTTGATTATCAAAAACTTCTCTGGATGAATGGTAATTATATCCGTGAGCTTGACGAAAGCACGCTGGAGGAACTTATCATAAAAGAAGTCAGCGCTTATCTTGATTCAGAAAAAGACCTCAAGAGATTTCAGGACGGGCCGGATATCGGGGAGACCATAAAGAAGATCACACCTCATATAAAGGAACGGGTAAAGACTGTGAAGGAAAGCAGTGAGTGGATAAGCCCCTTCTTTACAATTATAGAATATGATCCCGATATGCGCGATTATTTTAATAATAAGGCCCTGGATGCTGTATCTGTATTAAACAAAATAATATCGACTCTTGAGCCCTTAAGATCAAGATTTTTATCATCTGATATCGAGAGCAGCCTGAGGGATCTCTCGGAAGAACTGGGACTCAACCTCAGGAAGATCGCTGAAGTAATACGGATAGCTATCTGGGGGAAAAAGGTCAGTCCCCCGCTTTTTGTAACTATGGAAATACTTGGACATGATCTTACGATCAACCGTATACGTGATTACCTTAAAATAATTACTTAAGATTCAAAAATCTTTCCGGAAACCTGGACTTAAGGTTATAGCCTGAATGTCATTTCCTCCGGTGTTAGGTCCCTTCCCTTCTCAACGACCTTCTTGGTAAACTGTGCGACAACAAGTTCCTCGTTTGTAGGCACAATATATATTTTAGCTTTTGAAATAACAGAATAATCTGAAGATATTATACCGAGCTGTCCATTAATATCCTTATTCCTGGCAAGGTCCAGCCTTATGCCCATATAATCCATATTCTCGAGGCATCTCTCCCTGATAAGTGTGCTTTTCTCTCCGATACCGCCACCGAATATTATACAATCGACACTTCCAAGCACCGTAGAAAAGGAACCGATATATTTCCTGATTCCATCAATATAAAGGTCGAGTGCAAGCTTTGCCCTCTCATTACCTTTTTCTGCAGCTTTAATGATCTCTATCATATCATCAGTCCCGATCCCTGCTGTACCGAGAAGTCCGGCATTATTTGATATCTGGTCCTGTGCCTGTTCTATGGATAACCCGAATTTTTTCATAGCATATAGAAGAGAGGTCCCGTCTATATCACCGATCCTTGTTCCCTGCAGGATTCCTGAATTTGGTGAAAAGCTCATGCTCGTGTCTGCTACTTCCCCGTTCTTTATAGCTGTAATTGAACTGCTTCCCCCAAGATGAATAGTTATCAGGTTCATATTTTCTGTTCCCATCAGCTTATAGGCCATTGCCGCCAGGTAACGGTGTGATGATCCATGAAAACCATGTTTTTTTATCCCGCCTTTTTCATACCAATCCCAGGGTAATCCGGATATTCTCCTATAATCCGGAATTGTCCAGTGAAATGAAGGTTCGAAAACCCCGACCATTGGTATGTCCAATATTCTTTTGAATACCCCTATAGTCTCAATATATGGCTGATTATGGACCGGTGCCACAAAAAGGAACTTCTCCATCTCCTCCAGTATCTTTGGCGTCAGCATATTTGCACCATTTTTCTCTCCAAGGATACATTTAAATCCCATTGCCTCAATAGTAGAAGGGCTTTCTATGACTTTGTTCCTCACAAACCATTTAAGGATATACTTGATACCTGAATCAAAACCAGCTATGCGGATTACATCTTTCTTGAGTGGTTCGTCCCCGACCCTGTGTGTAAAATTAGAAGCACCCCTCGTCTTTATCTTATCAATATTGGCTTCACCAAGGACCCTTACCTCGTTTTTATTATTTATGTCAATAATCTTACTTTTTAGTGAAGTACTACCAACATTACCTATTCCGATGATCATCTTTTCCCCTTTCCAAGAGACTCCAGTTCTGTTATTTTATCTAATATTTAATTATATATACTTAAAGTATGCTTTTTATACATTTTTACTGAATTTTATTTTAACAGATTTAGTTTCTTTTTTTAATGATAATTAAACCAGAGTTGATTTTGGGACATGTTTATGAAATAATAATTTTAATACTAATACTATTAAAATACTAGACTATTTTTATTAGGATTACCTCTATAAAAGTTATTATACTATAATGCTTACATAGATATTCAGGGAGATATTATGTCAGATACTAAAATATTTTTTGATAATGCTTCAACTACAAAAGTGGACCCCAGGGTTCTTAAAGATATGCTTCCCTATTTTAGTGAGCACTACGGAAATCCGTCCAGCCTGCATGATTTCGGGGACACAGCCCACGGTGCCCTGGATAATGCCCGAAGCCAGGTGGCTTCACTGATCGGCGCCAATGATGAAGAGATATATTTCACATCATGCGGTACGGAGTCAAACAATCTTGCCCTGTGGGGATTAGTAAGATCTTCTAAGAAAGAAAACGGACATATAATAACATCAGCTATTGAACACCATTCAATAATAAATCCACTTAAGGATATAAAAAAAGAAGGCTGGGATATAACACATATTGGAGTAGACAATAATGGCCTGGTTGATCCAGATAAGATAAGGCAAGCCATAACCGATAGTACTTTACTTATCTCAATAATGCATGCAAATAATGAGGTTGGTACCAGACAAAACCTGAAGGAAATAT
>JAZFRP010000264.1:0-3269 GCA_036445715.1 Candidatus Humimicrobiaceae bacterium
TTATTGTCGTGGATAATGCGTCTACTGATGGTACCAGCAAGAATGTAGCTGATGACTATCCTGGTGTGGTCCTGGTATCCAATAAAGAAAATGCGGGTTTTGCTGCGGCAAACAATCAGGCCATAAAAACTACAGATTCAAAATATATACTCCTCATAAATAGTGATTGCGAGGTCTTTAAGGACTCAATAGACAAACTTATTGAATATATGGATAAAAACCCCGTAGTAGCAGCCGCAGGACCAAAAATAATAAATAGTGATGGTTCCATTCAATATTCCTGCAGAAGCTTTCCATCTTTTTTCAGTGCAGCTATACATTCTGTTATGGTCCATATTTACCCTAATAATCCGGTCTCCAGAAAATATATGATGACCGGTATTAGCAGGGACAAACCGATGAGTGTTGACTGGGTCTCAGGATCCTGCATGATGATAAGGAGAAAAGCTATTGAAGAGGCGGGACTCCTTGACGAGAGATATTTTATGTATGTTGAGGATCTGGATATCTGTTACAGGATGTGGAAGAAGGGCTGGGAAGTGCATTATATGCCTGATTCAGAGGTTCTTCATCACATCGGAGGAAGCAGCCGCAGGAGAAGCATTCCCGGAGGTCAGGGAAGAAAAAGCAAGAGAGCACAAATAAGGGCAAGCTACAGGATGCAAAGAAGTGTTTTTTATTTTTTCTGGAAGAACTATAAAGGAAGTATTAAAATACTACTAATTCCAATGCTTTTTATGATCTTAGGTTTAAGATTTTTAATTGCTGCAATAAAGAGCATGGTAAAAAGGTAAAAGTTTTAGACTTTTTACTTTTCATTTTGATTTTGTTTTTTATAATTAGTATTTATATTAAAATAGTTTAAAAAGAAGACTTAGGAGAAAACCTGATTTGAGGATATTGATAACAGGTCTTTCGGGTTTTGCGGGAAAGCATCTTATAGAATTTCTTGCAGGCACGGACAAACATGAATTTTTAGGCCTGGATCTTAATTGTAGCGCAGGAGATCTGGAAATCGGGGACTGTGATCTGATAGAAGAAAAAGCAGACCTCCTGGACCGCCATAAAGTTGAAAAGATAATATCTGGTTTTAAACCCCAACAGATATATCACCTTGCTGCCCAGAGTTCCGTCAGCCGTTCCTGGAAGGATCCCATAGGTACTTTTAGTACAAATGTACTGGGAGGGATAAATATACTGGATAGCATGAGAGCAGCTGTTCCTGATGCCAGGGTCCTTATTATCTGTACAGCAGAGGAATATGGAGAGATCAAGGACGGAAGGGCAATAAAGGAAACTGACAAGATCTATCCCAATAATCCCTATGCTATAAGTAAGTCTGCAATGGATTTTACCTCTATGGTGTATCATAAGGCATATAATTTAAATATTATGGTCAGCAGGTCATTTAACCATATAGGACCGGGACAGTCAGAAGGCTTTGTATGTTCTGATTTTGCAAGGCAAATAGCCCTCATCGAGGCTGGAGAGCAGGAACCTGAAATACTGGTGGGAAACCTGGATTCGAGGAGGGACTTTCTGGATGTCAGGGACGTTACCAGAGCATACTGGCATATAATGAACAAGGGAAAACCCGGCCAGGCATATAATGTCTGTTCGGGAAAACCGGTAAAGATCTCAAAATTACTGGAGATCCTGCTATCTCTTAGCAAAATAAGCGGCATAAAGGTCAAAAGAGATAATGATAAGTTCAGGCCGATCGATATAGGGACGATTTTTGGAGATAATAACAGGCTTGTTTCAGATACAGATTGGAAAGTAATATTTTCACTTGAGCAGTCTCTTGGCGACGCGCTTGACTGGTGGCGCAAAAAAGTCACTAAAAATCCTGACCGGTAAACCGGTAAGACAGTATATATAATTGGAAAGGAAGAAAATATGAAAGCGGTAATCCTCGTTGGTGGCCAGGGAACCAGGCTCAGACCGGTAACACGTCTAAATCCAAAACCGATGCTGCCTCTCATGAACAGGCCCTTCATGTATAGCTTCCTGTCATGGCTCAAGTCTCATGGACTTACAGATATCGTATTTTCAACCTGTTATCTTCCTAAAATATTTAAGGATTATTTTGGCGATGGAAAAAATTTTGGACTTAAACTGGACTATATTGCAGAGGATAATCCACTGGGTACATGCGGTGCGGTAAAAAATGTGGAGAGCTACCTGGATGGAAAGTCTTTTATGGTCTTTAATGGAGATATCCTTACGTCGCTGGACCTTACGGATATGAAAAGATTTCACAAGGAGAAGGGTGCAGATATAACAATCTCCCTTACCCCGGTTGAGGATCCTACAGCTTATGGTCTCGTCCCGATAAGTGATGATGGGAGGGTAAAAGAATTCCTGGAAAAACCAAGCAGCGACCAGATAGTCACAAACCTGATAAATGCCGGAACTTATATAATAGAGCCTCATCTTCTTGAGCTTGCCCCTGTTGGTGAGAAATATTCTTTTGAAAGAGGACTCTTTCCCACTGCCTTAAAAAAGAACTATAAGATATACGGCTATGTCTCTAATTCATACTGGCTTGATGTGGGAACTCCAGAAAAGTATCTTGCTGCCCATCACGATATAGCGCTTGGGAAGATAAAATATGATTATCCATATCCGGAGCTAAGAGATGAGATCTATCTTGGAAAGAATGTTAAGTACCACCCAGAAAGCTTCAAGTCCGGACCTGTATTAGTAGGGGATGGTACAATTATCGAGCCGGGTGCACGGGTAATGCCTCTTACAGTGATAGGAAATAATTGCAGGATAGATAGCGGTTCAGTAGTATCGGGCGCACTAATATTTGATAATTGCCGGATAGGAAAAGATTGCCGTATCAAGGATTCCATAATCTCCCATGATGTTAAAATAGGGGATAATGTCAGCATAAGCGGTGTCTCGGTTATAGGGGACAATACAAAGATAACAAAAGGTAATATCCTTGCCAATGGAATAAAGATAAACATCAATTCAAGAATAGAAGAAGACGAGATAAAGTTTTAGGATATAAAAAAATAAATATAGTCAAAAATCAAAAATATCGATCAAGGAGGATATTTTGAGAGCTCTCATAACAGGAATAACAGGACAGGACGGATCTTACCTGGCAGATTTTTTGCTGGAAAAAGGATATGAAGTCTATGGAATGGTTAGACGTTCTTCTGTAGAGAATTTCAGCAGGATCGAACATATAAGGGACAAGCTGAAATTTGTCCAGGCCGACCTCCTGGACCAGCTTTCCATAATCGATGCAGTCA
>JAZFRP010000265.1:0-5057 GCA_036445715.1 Candidatus Humimicrobiaceae bacterium
AACTGCCTCAGGAAAGTTTTTATTCGTTCATTATAATCCCTGGGATGATATATTGTTTCCAGTATCCTTTTGTATCCGCTAAACAATGTTTTAATTTCCATTCTTGGTATGAAATTCAAGGTAGAGGTCAATGTATTATCTCCGGATGATTCTTTTATGATCCTGTTTGTTTCTGAGAGCCTCTTATATAGCTTTGTTTGCGGGATAGCCGTTAGCAGGCCTACCATTGCAGTCACAATACCGCTTTTCTGTATAAAATCTATCTGCTTCTGGAAGATTGCTGGTGTATCGCTGTCAAAACCTACAATAAAGCCCCCCTGGACCTCAAGTCCAAAACTCTGGAGTTTTTTTACTGAACTAATAAGATCCCTGTTCTGGTTGTGGTATTTGCTGCATTCTACAAGGCTTTCTTCATCAGGAGTTTCGATTCCTACAAAAACAGTTGTAAAACCTGCATTAACCATAAGCTTCATCAGTTCATCATCATCGGAAAGATTAATTGATACCTGGGTATTGAAAATAAATGGATACCTTTTAGTTTTTTGCCACTGTATTACGGCAGGCAGGATTTCTTTTTTTAATTTAGATCTATTTCCAATAAGATTATCATCTACAAAAAATAATTCTCCGCGCCATCCAATATTGTAGAGTAAATCAAGTTCAGCAATAACCTGGCCCTTCGTTTTAGTCCTCGGTACTCTGCCGTTTAATATTACCACATCGCAGAATTCACAGTTTAATGGACACCCCCTCGAATACTGGAGACACATGGAATGGTAGTTAAATATATTAACCAGTTTCCAGTCTGGTACAGGGGTGCATGAGAGATCAGGAAAATCTGTACTCTGATAAACTTTTTTCAATGTATTTTGTTCAACATCTTTTATAAAATCATTGATCGTATTTTCCCCTTCTCCTAAAAACAAATGATCCACCCGGGTAAACTCTGCATCACTGTGTGCAAATAAGGGGCCCCCGGCGACTACCGGTTTATTGGCTTGTTTTACTCTTTCAATGATTTTAAGAGCTGATTCTTTTTGAATGATCATTCCGCTGATAAAAACATAATCAGCCCAGGCTATATCTGAATTATTTAGTTTCTCCGTATTGGTGTCGACCAGTCTTTTATTCCAATGTTTGGGAAGCATTGATGATATTGTTAAAAGTCCAAGAGGGGGATAAGCAGCTTTCCTGCCCAAAATTTTCATTACATATTCAAAACTCCAGAAAGTTTTTAAATATTCAGGATAAACAAGTAATATGTTTTTAATATCTTTTTCCATAAAATTTTACTCTCTAATTTCTCCTATTCTTAATTGTTAAATAAGGAGGATTACTAGATCTCCTCCAAAAAACTTATACAAATCCCAGTTTATTTCATAGTAGTATATCACTTCTAATCCGGTTCCCGCTAATTTTTATGTGAGTTGCCCTGATTAATTATCCAGGATCGCTTGAATTTTGTTCTAAAACTTTTATGATTTCCAGTTCCTCTTCAATATCTTTTCAAGAAACCATTGCACTTCACTGACTCCCTTCAAAAAATATTCAGCTCCTGCTTTTCTGCTTTTTTCTTTTCCTACTTTTATATTGACCCCATCCGGATTTGCCCTGAAAAGATACTCATCTGTTATATCATCACCGATACAGATATTTATAGAAGAAAAATTATTCTTAACAAATCTGTTGTTTATGGCCTTAATAGTATCTCCCTTATTTATTCCTGCTGGTTTTACTTCGATTACCTTCTTCATATAAAGTATTTCAACTGACCTATCCACCTCATATTTTTTTAAATGATCCTTTATGCTTTCAAGGATCATGATTGAGTTTTTAGGACATTTCCTGTAATGAAGAGCAAATGATACTTTCTTGTCTTCAAATATATAACATGGATATTGACTGACTATCCCTGATAATTCTTTTTTTATTTTAATTATTTTAGGTAGGACAGAGCTTGCCTTCCCTGAGTGGATCGTATCACTGTCTCCAAATTTCATCTGGAGACCGTGGACACCGGACCAATTTATTCTGGAGATATCAAAATCTTCAAACAAGCCAAGAAGGTCATTCATGTTTCTTCCAGATACAATGGTAGTGGTGATGTCCGGATCATCTGCCAGGGCGGATATTATTTTCTTTATCCTCTTTGAGGGCTTTGCATCTCCGGGCTCTCTCCTAAAACCTGAGAGGGTCCCGTCATAATCCAGAAAAAGAAAGATCTTCCTGAATGTCTTGATATCATTTATTAATTCAATTATATGATCTTTAACATGCTTGATTGTATAAGCCTTTGCAGTCAGGAAATATCATTATAATAGTTCAGGAATTTACCTACCCATGCATAAATATCATTTTTCCTTATAATATTCCTCAGTCCGGACATCATTTTTTTTCTTGTAGCACTATGCATGTTCAGGGCCTTGCGGAGACTATCGGCGACTTCCTCAATATCGTATGGATTGACCATAATTGAATATTCCTCCAGTTCTTCTGCCGCTCCAGCAAATTCGCTTAGGATCAGTACTCCATCTTCATCCACTTTGCAGCTTGCATACTCCTTACCTATCAGGTTCATTCCGTCCCGCAGAGGAGTGACCAGACATACATCAGAGGATTTATAGAGCGCTGCCAGTTTTTGCTGGGGAAGCGCTTTATATAGATAATTTATTGGAGACCAGATCTCATCCGCAAATCTTCCATTTATGCTTCCTACAAGTTCGTCTATCTCCCTTTTTAGATCTACATATTCTTTTATTTTGGTCCGGCTGGGTACAGATATCTGCAGAAAGACCACTTTCTTTTTATATTCGGGATATTTTTCAAAGAATCTGCAAATAGCTAAAAGCCTCTCTTTTATCCCTTTAGTATAATCGAGTCTTTCTACGCTTATTACCACTTTTGCATTATTACCTAAACTTTTTATGCTTTTAAGATATCTGTCTGTTTTCTTATTTTTTGCCATATTGTTAAAATGGTCAAAATCTATGCTTATAGGGAATCCTCCCGCTTCAATCTTCCTGTTTTCATAAAAAACTGTTTTATTCTTAAAATCCACATCCAGGCCCAGTATTTTTTTACAACACTCGAGGAAATTAAAGGAATCCCTCGATGTCTGAAAACCGATTAAATCACTGCCCATAAGACCTCTTAATATTTCTTTATCCCATGGCAGCACCCTGAAAGCTTCAAAATTGGGAAAAGGGATATGCAGGAAAAACAATATTTTTAGATCTTTTTTTGACCTGTCCCTGAGGGCCTCAGGAGTCAAACATAATTGATAGTCGTGGATCCATATCAATTCCTTTTCTGAAGCTTCCTCAAGAATACTATTTGCAAACCGGTTATTTATTTTTATGTATGACTTATAAAAATCAGTACTGAAATGGCTCTGGGAAATAAATCCATGAAAGAGCGGCCACAATGACCTATTGGAAAATCCATGATAATAATTTTTGATCTCATTTGCAGATAGGTTAACAAATTTAAGATTATAACCGGCTTTATCACAATCTTTTCCGACTTCTAATTTATCCTTGAAATCCTTATTATAGCCTGTATAGCCGTTCCAGCCGATCCAGAGTCCTCCCCTGCTGCAAAGTATCGGGTCAAGAGCGGTGACGAGCCCTCCCACGCTTTTCTTATATTTGATCTTATCCTTACTCTTGATCACATTGTAGGGGACCCTATTTGATACTACTATGATTTTTTCTTCACTGGATTCCATCGCCCTCTTAATATTGATCGTATTATACATATTATTATATGTTAGGGTATTTATTACAAATCATGCCAATATTGTAAATTGAAGGCAATGTAAATTAGATTTTTTTTTGAATATTATCTTTATTTATCTCTGGTTTTTACAGCAGTTCCGTAAACCAATATCTCTGCTGCACCACTCATGACCATGGATGTCATAAACCTTACATTTATTACAGCGTCTGCATCCATTTCCTTGGCCTTATCAATCATTCTTTTTAAAGCTATCTCTCTTGCTTCGGTAAACATCTCCGTATATTCCTTTATTTCCCCACCGACTATTTGTCTAAACCCGGCCACTATATCTTTACCAATATGTTTTGCCTGAATAACATTTCCTTTTACCAGGTCCATGACTTCAACTATTTCTTTGTTTGCAATAAAATCTGTGCTGGTTACTTTCATGGTCTTAAATCCTTTTCATCTATTTCATTTTTAAATTTTTTATTATCTTTAACTCTTTCTAGGATTAAAAAGATTATTAGAATGGCTGCACCTGCTCCCATCAGTACAATACCTGCTCTCAAACCCCAGAACAATAAGTCTTCATTCACCCAAAAAATTGGCAGTATGGAGGATAATATTGTAAGTATTATGCCTAAAATAAAAACTGAAACACCAACTATTGTGACTTTTTTCATCTAAATCCCCGTTTCTTCTGCAAGTTTTCCTGATTGTACCATTGTAGACTCTTTTAACCAAAGGATAAGGAAAATACAAAGGACCATTAAGCCCACAAAGACCAGCAATGACAACCTGAATGAACCATCTTCACCTTTAAGTAATTCCATACCATATATGAAAACAACAGATGCCTGCCCTGCAAGGTTAAGAAGCCCATTGGACGTACCTTCCGGCGCAGGATGAGTTATCTCAGCAACATACTGATACCCTATCGGGGCAAGGCTTATAAGGAAAAAACCAAGGAAAAACATTGAGACCATTAAGAGCCAATACTGGCCTGCAAAGATCACACCGATCATTCCAGGGATACTCAGGGTCATCCCCAGGAGTATGAAGATCTTGCGTTTCTGGAACCTGTCGGAAAAAACTGGAAGTATGATTGCGCCGACTATCCCTCCCAGCAGCAATAAAGCGCCGAGATTTCCGGCCTGCGAAATTGAAAAGCCCCTTGGTCTTACAATACTTTCAATCCATGTTGAAATACCATTAAATATACCCATCCCGACAAGGAACAATCCTAGCATTATCCATACATCCTTCATCCTGAGCATGCTCTTTAATCCGTCAAGCATGAGTGCCCGGGTTTCCATTCCGGCAGGGCACGGTGGGGT
>JAZFRP010000266.1:0-2044 GCA_036445715.1 Candidatus Humimicrobiaceae bacterium
TCGAGAATTTTTCCCTTAAACAGAGAAAATTAATATAAATATATGTTAACTATGAAATTTAATTTGTTTAAAATTTAGAATTACTTATGCCCTGGAATATAAGTTAAGAAAATATTTAAGATTTTGACCCTCCTTAGCAAAACGATTCGCAAAACGTTTCGCAATCAGAATATTATATTTAAAACTCTTTGTCAATAGAAAATGTATTATTGGAAATTATGCTTTTTTCTTTATCTTTGCAATGCCTGCTGAGCCCCTCTCGATGATCTCAGTAGGAAGAACAATATTTTTTTCTTCTATTTTCTTTCCCTCTACCATATCCAGCAGCAGGTCCATGGCGGTCTTTCCCATCAGCTTCTTGGGCTGCTTTACTGAAGTCAGTGGAGGATCGGAAAACTGGCTGACGATCTCATTATTAAATCCGATCACAGATATATCTTCCGGAATCCTGTAGCCCATTTCCTTTAAAGCCTTCATGAGTCCGATGGACAGGTAATCAGCAAGGGCCGCAAATGCAGTAGGCATACTTTTCTTTTTCAGTAATTCTTTGACTACATCATAAGTTCCCTTGAATTCATTCATTCTTATTGAATCATCGATGATAACCTGTTTCGGATTTAACTTAAGACCATTCTTTTTCAGGCCCGAAAGGTAGCCTTCATACCTTCTGCGTACAGTCGTCTGATTATCAAGATTAAATGACAGATAACCTATCTCCTTGTGCCCTAGATCTGCCAGATAGTCGATGACTTTTTCCATTGCAAGAGCATTATCGATCAGGACTGATGGTATTTGTGTATTTCCTATTTCCCTGTCAGTAACAACTACCGGTATTCCATAATCATAGACCATTCTTATATGATCATGGCTGTCAAAGCCGCAGAAAAATATAATACCGTCTACAAACTGGTTCATCAGGATGTTTATCTGGCGTTCTTCTTCCTCTATATCATAAAAGGAACATCCCAGTATCAATGTATAATTCCTTTTTCTGGCAGTTTCTTCCATTCCTCTTATGACCTGGGCAAAAAATGGTTGTGCTATATCAGGCAGTATCACTCCAACGGCCCGTGTGCTTTTTGTCCTCAGTCCCCTGGCAATAATATTAGGTTTGTATTTTAATCTCTTTATAGCAGCAAGTACCTTCTTCTCCCTTCCTTCGCTTACAAACTTATTCTTGTTTATAACACTGGAAACTGTGGAGATCGAGACACCGGCTTCTTTTGCCACATCTTTTATTGAAGATCTTTTTATCTTTTTTTTCATAATAATAGGCCGGTATATTTTTTATAATTTAAAAGGAATAAGCGAAACGATTCGCAAAAATTATAAATAATATACCGGTATAAGTCAATGGACCCATAGAAACTATGCCCCAAAAAGACAAAGGGTCTCATTTATCTATAAGTCGAAACTAATACTAAAAACAAATGTCTATTTAGTAATAGCAAAATACTTTAATAAAACTTAAGTTTTATTAAAGTAGAACATATTTTTAATAATTCTGAAGAAGAATGCGGTGAAAATATGGGAATTTTAGGAATAATCGGTATCCTCGTCCTTGCTTACCTGATAGGAGCCATACCTTTCTGCAATATTTTAGCTATGGCAACAGCTAAGAAAGACCTGACAAAGATCGGGGACAAAAATCCGGGGGGTTGGAACCTGGTTTTCAATGTTTCCAAAATATGGGGCATAGTAGGAATACTCCTCGATATGTGTAAAGGATACTTTTCATATTTTTTTGTATATATGTTTACCGGAAACCTGATGCTTGCTATTTTAGCTGGCTGCGCAGCAGTCGCCGGCCACAATTATTCACCTTATCTTAAATTCCGTGGAGGAAAAGGACTGGCAACCATGGGAGGACTGGTGATAGCAATAAGTCCACTGACACTATTATCTTTTGGCCTGGGAATGGTCTCGGGACTTTTCCTGATAAGAAATATGATCTGGGGAGTAGTTGTGGGACTAGTCACCACCGGGATCTTTTTATGGTTATTCAAGGGGAGCTCACTCTATCTTATTATGACTTTATTGCTCC
>JAZFRP010000267.1:0-2687 GCA_036445715.1 Candidatus Humimicrobiaceae bacterium
ATATCTCTATCCCCTGCCATAAAGCCTGCATCATATGTAGTCAGACCATAATCTTTCTGATAGCGCTTTGATTTCTCAGCAGGAAGTTCAGTTATGCTCTTCCTTATATTTTCAACTACTTCTGCATCCATGAGTATGGGTACGAGGTCAGGTTCAGGAAAATATCTGTAATCATGAGCTTCTTCCTTGCTTCTCAATGCTTTAGTCGTATCGCTAATATTATCATAATGCCTCGTCTGCTGGATCACCGGCTTGCCCAGATCGAGTAATTTCCTCTGTCTTTTAATCTCGTATTCAAGGCCTTTCTGCAGGAATTTAAATGAATTTAAATTCTTTATCTCAGTTTTTGTCCCCAGAACGGATTCCCCTGCGAGCCGTAAAGAAACATTTGCATCACAACGCAGACTTCCCTCTTCCATACTGCAATTACTTACATCCAGGTAGAGGAGGAGATTTCTTAAAACTTCTACATACTCCCTGGCCTCTTCAGGGGTCTCTATATCCGGTTCGGTGACTATCTCAATAAGCGGTGTTCCCGCCCTATTGAAATCTACTATGCTTGACTCCGATTCACTGATCCTTCCTGTGCTTCCTGTATGGATGAGCTTCCCTGTATCCTCTTCCATATGAACCCTTGTTATCCCTATTCTTTTCGTATATTCACCCATATCAATATCAAGATGGCCCCCAACGCCTAAGGGTAGATCATATTGGGATATCTGATAATTTTTAGGCATATCCGGGTAAAAATAGTTTTTACGATGAAATATGGTCCTGCTATTAATATGGCAATCCAGTGCGAGAGCGATCTTTGTCGCATACTCAACAGCTTTTTTGTTTAGTACCGGTAATGAACCCGGATGTCCAAGACAAACTTCACAAGTATACTTATTCTTTTCTTCACCAAAAGAGAGCATGCAGCCGCAAAACATCTTGGTCTTAGTTGAAAGCTCAAGATGAGTTTCGAGCCCTATTACAGATTCATATTTATTTTCAGCCATACTATTTTATTTCAATCCATCAGTCGCATATATATTAATAAAATGTATACAGGTCAGACCTTAGGTCTTGCCTTAAATCCTATAGCCTTCTCCAGGCTATAGGCAGTTCTTATTACATTATCTTCCCTCAATGTATTCCCTATTATCTGAAGTCCTATCGGAAGACCTTCGGATGACAGGCCTGAAGGAATAGATACTGCCGGCAGTCCGGCAAGGTTTGCAGGTATTGTACAAATATCGGACAGGTACATAGTCAACGGATCTTCAGTCCTCTCTCCAAGCTTAAATGCAGTAGTTGGAGATGTGGGCGATACCAGGACATCATATTTTGTAAATGCTTTATTGAAATCATTTATTATAAGGGTCCTTACCTTTAGCGCCTTCTCATAATAGGCATCATAATAACCTGCAGACAGGCAATATGTCCCTATCATTATTCTTCTTTTTACCTCTTCACCAAAACCCTGCGCCCTGGTCATCTGGTACATCTTTCTCAAGGTCTTTGCACTTTTGTCACGGTATCCATAACGGACCCCATCAAAACGGGACAAATTGGAGCTTGCCTCGGAGGGTGCGATTATATAATAGACATTGAGTGCATATTCCAGATTGGGGATCGATATTTCCTCGACTGAAGCTCCCCTGTCTTCAGCCATTTTAAGTGCTGACCTCACTGAATCCTTCACTTCAGGGTCAATGCCGTCCACCATGAGCTCCTTTGGAACTCCTATTTTAAGACCCTTTATATCATCCTTTAAAAAGCCCTTATAATCAGGAACCTCCCTATTGATCGAGGTTGAATCACAGGGGTCATGCCCGCATATCACATTAAGAAGAGCTGCGCAGTCTTCCATATCCCTTGAAAAAGGACCTATCTGGTCCAGCGAAGATGCAAAAGCAATAAGGCCGTATCTTGAGACCATTCCATAAGTCGGTTTAAACCCGACAACTCCGCACAGTGCTGCAGGCTGCCTTATCGAACCGCCGGTGTCAGAACCCAGGCTGCATATTGCTTCACCTGCCGCAATGCTTGCAGCGGGTCCGCCACTTGAACCACCCGGCACCCTGCTATTGTCCCAGGGGTTTTTTACAGGCCCAAAGTGAGAGTTTTCATTTGAAGAGCCCATGGCAAATTCATCCATATTGAGCTTGCCCGGGAGTATAAAATGGTTTTTCTTAAGTCTTTTTATAACAGTGGCATCATAAATAGGTATATAATCTTTTAGTATCCTGGATGCACAGGTAGTAGTTATATCCCTGGTGCAGATATTGTCTTTGATCCCTACAGGGATCCCTGTAAAATCCTCAATGGTCCCCCCATCCTCAATATAGGTGTCGGCCCTGCGGGCAGACTCGAGGGCAGATTTTTCTTCGATCCTTATATATGAATTTATATCTTTATCTTTACTCTTTATCCGTTCAAGCACACTTTGTGTGATATCGGTACTGGAGATCTCTCCGGACTGGAGCTTTTCCCTGAGCTCGTGAGCAGTTAGATAATTAAGTTCCAACAATATCTCCTTATATTCTATATACTCTCTTATTAATCTATTTTTGGTACACTGAAGCCATCATCGATTTCTTCAGGGGCATTCTTTAATGCTTCTTCCTGCGAAACAGGTTTTCTGACTTCATCTTCCCTTAAGACATTATTTATATCCATCACATGGGACGTGGAAGAAATAC
>JAZFRP010000268.1:0-2149 GCA_036445715.1 Candidatus Humimicrobiaceae bacterium
ATTGCTTCGAAAGAAGACGGTAAAAATGTAGTGGTAACAGTATCAGCTATGGGAGATACAACTGACAGGCTTATTGACCTTGCGGCTGAAGTGACTGACGACCCTTCGAGAAGAGAAATGGATATGCTTCTTTCAACCGGAGAGCAGGTATCTGTAGCCATGCTTTCAATGGCTATTCATAAGAAAGGTCACAGTTGCGTATCACTTACCGGAATACAAGCCGGTATTTTTACAGATGATGTATATTCAAATGCAAAGATACTTAATATAAAAGTGGACCGTGTCCTCAAAGAATTAAAAAAAGAAAATATTGTAATAATAGCAGGATTTCAGGGAACCAATAGTGAGGGGGACATAACCACGCTGGGCAGAGGTGGTTCTGATACCACAGCTGTTGCCATAGCATCAGCGCTGAAGGCTGATTATTGTGAAATATATACCGATGTCGATGGTGTATTTTCAACTGATCCGAATCTTGTTGAAGAAGCGACAAAGATGCACTCCCTCTCATATGATGAAATGCTTGAGCTGGCATCTTCCGGTGCAGGGGTACTTCATCTGAGAGCCGTTGAATTTGCAAAGAAGCATGATGTGGTGATTCATGTAAGGTCAAGTTTTAATAAAAATGAAGGGACTTGGGTAATGGATGAAAAAAAATTAGATAAAAGATTGGAAAAACCCTTAATAACCGGTGTAACCTATGATACTAACCAGGTAAAGATATCCGTATTCGAACTTGAAGACAAACCAGGTGTAGCAGCTTCACTTTTCCGCAAATTTGCAGATAATAATGTAAATATTGATCTTATAGTGCAGAATGTAAGTGAAGAAAACAAGGCAGCAATATCACTTACCATAAAAAATGAAGATCTTTCCATTGCTAAAAAGGTCCTAGATGAACTTGATCAAAAGCATGTGGAAATAGATCCGGATATATCGAAAGTCTCAATAGTCGGTGCGGGGATGCAGACACACCCCGGAGTAGCGGCAAGGATGTTTGAGCTGCTTGCTGAAAAGCAAATAAATATTGAGATGATATCGACGTCTCCAATCAGGATCTCATGTGTTATAAGGCAAGCAAATGCCAGGGAAGCGGTAAAAGTCCTTCACCATGGTTTTGATATTGTTTGATTTTATTTGAGGTAAATTTTATTTTAAAGGTCTATAATGACAGGATGATTTAAATGAGCAGTAAAGAATATAATATAGCAATTGCAGGGGTAACCGGTGCAGTGGGGAGAGTTTTCCTTTCAATCCTTGAGCAAAGAAAATTTCCCATTAAAAACCTTATACCCCTGGCTTCTCACCGTTCAGCCGGAAAGACGGTTGATTTTGCTGGTGAGGAGATCGAGGTCAGGGAACTCAAAAAGGATTCTTTTAAGGATATTGATATAGCCCTGTTTTCAGCAGGGGCCTCAAGATCAAAAGAATATGCGAAGCATGCTGTGGACAGCGGAGCGGTTGTTGTTGACAATAGCAGTGCATTCAGGCTTGATGACGATGTTCCCCTTATAGTACCTGAAGTCAATCGTGAGGACATAGATGGCCATAAGGGCATAATAGCCAATCCTAACTGCACGACCATTATAATGGTTGTTGCCGTTAAGCCAGTATATGATATTTCTCCCGTAAAAAGGATAGTAGTGTCTACCTACCAGTCTGTCTCAGGAGCTGGTGCAAGCGGTATGACAGAACTTGAGGACCAGCTAAGGGAGATAATATGCAATAAGAATAATAATATCACCCCGGAAACATTTCCGGTGCAGATAGCAAATAATGTTATCCCCCATATAGATGTTTTTTATGATAATGGATATACAAAAGAAGAAATGAAAATGGTATATGAGACTCATAAGATCATGGGTGATGACAGTATTAAGATATCCGCTACGACAGTAAGGGTACCTGTTATGACTTCTCATTCAGAATCAGTCATGATGGAAACTAAAGACAAGCTTTCAATGGAGCAAGTAAGGAAAGCTCTAGGGGAAGCTGAAGGTGTGGTCCTGAAAGACGACTTTGCCAATGAAGTCTATCCCACAACTCTTGATTCCTCCGGCAATGATGATGTCTATGTAGGGAGGATCAGGGAAGACCTGTCTGCCGATAATGGAATAAGCATGTGGGTAGTAGGGGATCAGTTGAGAAA
>JAZFRP010000269.1:0-2291 GCA_036445715.1 Candidatus Humimicrobiaceae bacterium
ATAAAGTATATACTGATCTTCCGGATCAAATGCCATTCCGTGGGGATTATTGAGACCTTCAAAGATTGTTGACTGACCAATTGGGATACCTTCCGAAACGGTGATCCTGGTAATCTTTCCGATCCCAGTCTGGCTGACCCAGAGATTACCTTCCGGTCCGACTGCAAGTACTCTGGCCGCCGGAACATCAGAGGCAAAAATGGTTATGTTAAAATCATCCTCAAGCTGAAGAATATCATCTTTCCCATTATCAATATCTTTATCAACTTTATCCACTTCCTTTGCTCCGGTAGTATCTTCATCCTTGATATCTTCAGGGGTGGTTTCTTTTTCCAGCTCTCCCCCATTATCAACAGAGCCAGGGATGGCTTCAGATATATCAAGAGATGGTCTTCTTATCAAGGGTATTATTCCTCTGAAATTATTCCAGTATAGGACAAATGCGGTAATAAGGATCCCTGCAACAATTGCTAATGTAGTGATTAAGATAATTCTTTTCTTAGTAATCTTCATGTTCCCGTATCTTCCAGTCATAAATTATCATCTAATATCAGTATAAATGATGTCATTGTGAATTCAAAATTTAGTACAGTCAGACAAAATACTAACAATTTGACCAGAAATATAAGATGTGGCTTGAAGGTCTTTTGTCAGATATTCATAAAGTTGATCAGATAGATTCTTTAATATAATCTAAGGGGATACTGAAAGATCATTCAATAAATATTTTAACTTCTTTCTTATTTTGATCGGAATAGTGATTTGCCCCTTTTTAAGATATTTTTGAAAGCTCAATTTTTAATCATTTATATCTTTGCTTCTTTCATTGGCAATCTCATCTGCCCATAATCCATCAAGATACTTTCTGGATGACTTCAATGGAATAAGCTTTCCATGCATTTCTTTATAATCCCTTTTACTTTTAAAATATACTTTTATATATTCGCCGGAAGTCCCTGAGAATATCCCGCTCCCGCTATCATACCTTTCACGTACTACCCGGAGCTTCTTTCCAAGATTATTATTGATAAACTCATCCCTCAGGGTGTCTCCCAGCTTCCGCAGTTTTTCGCTTCTCTCTGATTTTTGACGAGAATCTATCTGTTCTTTCAACTTTGATGCAATAGTACCCGGTCTTGGTGAATATTTAAAAACATGCAGTTTGCTAAAATAAAGCTCTCGTGCAAGCGAAAAAGTTTCCATAAAATCATCATCTGACTCACCCGGGAAACCTACCATAATGTCTGTCGTTATGGCAATACCGGGAAGTATTTTCCTTACTGCCCTTATCTTCTCTATAAAATAATCTCTATCATAGGGACGCTTCATATCTCCAAGTACCTTATTGCTCCCGCTCTGAAGCGGTATATGAAGGTGTGGTGCGATCCTTGTACTATTATTTTTAATTAATTCAAGTAATCCTGAAGTGACCTCATTTATCTCAAGGGAGCTTATCCTTATTCTTTTGATCTTTGTCCTGTGAAGAATCTCTGAAATAAGTTGACTCAGCCCGGATATTCCTGAGACATCTTCTACTGATCCTGTATCCTTGATATCTGCTCCATATTTTCCAATATGTATTCCGGTAAGAACTACTTCCTCATAACCTGCATTTTCGATATAAATGATCTTGCTTATAATATTTGAAAGATCAGTACTCATATATTTTCCACGGACACTGGGTATAATGCAGTAAGTACAGTTCTGTTCACATCCATCCTGGATCTTGATAAGAGGTCTCGAGTGTGAAATATCCACCAACTGCTTCCCATCAACTATTCCCCCATTACAGTCATCTTCGCGGGTATTGCTGCGGGATGTGTCTTTTAGGCCCTTACTGCCTGCAAGCTCTGCTAAAAGCTTTGGAATACTGTCTTTCCTGTCATTATTTATTATATGGTCTATGCCGCAGTCCTCCAGAAACTCACTATTATTCCCCGTAAAGCACCCGGTCACTATTATTTTCGCCCTGCTATTTTTATTCTTTATCCGCCGTATTAGCTGTCTTGCCTTTCTGTCACTTTCGGCAGTTACAGTACAGGTATTTATAATACAAAGATCAGGACCATCACTGAAATTTACCTTCTCAAATCCTATTTCAGCAAGTTCCCCTGCTATATCATCGGATTCACAAAGATTTACTTTGCAGCCAAGTGTATTTATGGAAAATCTTGTCATATATAATAATTGAATTAGTCGTGTTTCTTTGATTTAAGTAAAAAATCCAGGACTGATAAAAAATAGATAGATGCAGTCTCAGCCCTTAATATATTTTTCCCAAGACTGGTAAT
>JAZFRP010000270.1:0-5233 GCA_036445715.1 Candidatus Humimicrobiaceae bacterium
CCAGCCAGGTCAAAAAGTTTTGATTAATGGCGCGGGTGGTGGTGTGGGTACATTTGCTGTACAGATTGCCAGGTATTTTGGAGCTGAAGTGACTGGTGTGGACAGTACTGAGAAATTAGACATGGTGAGCTCAATCGGTGCAGATCATGTCATTGATTACACTCAAGAGGATTTCACCAGGAATGGACAACACTATGACCTGATTCTTGATGTTGTGGCATATCGTATGATCCTCGATTACAAGCGTTCATTAAGCTCCAAAGGAATTTGTCTCTTTATCGGAGGCTCCATGCCTGCTGTTTTCCTGGGTGCGCTACTGGCACCATTGATTTTAATGAAAAGTAGTAAGAAAATAGGTATCCTGGCGTGGAAACCAAACAAAAAAGAAGATCTGGTTTTTTTGAAAGAACTTCTTGTATCTGGCAAAATAATACCTGTCATAGATAAACGATATCCATTAAGTGAAACTGCTGAAGCTCTCCGGTATCTTGAAGAGGGGCATGCGCAGGGGAAATTAGTAATAACTATGTAACACAATAAAGAAACCTGATAAAACGGGAGGGATCTTGAAGCCAGAAAATCTCATCGAACCATTTAATAATTGCCCTGCCCTGGACGGGTATCATTGCCAGACTAATTCATTGGCCAAGATATATAATTATTTTGGTCACCCCCTTTCTGAAGATATGCTTCTTGGTCTTGGTGCGGGAATGGGATTTATATATTGGCACCAAAAAGGGATGTATCCCTTTGTGGGAAGCAGGGGCAATAATAAAGAGTTTTTTAATGACATCGGGAAAAGAACATCGGTCAAGATCGAAGTAAAATCCACTGCAAGTGAAAAAAAAGCAGAGGAAGCTTTACTTAAAAAAATGTCTATGAATGAACCTGTGATGGTATTTGGGGACATGGGGTATCTTCCATGGTTTGATCTTCCCGAAGATTATCATTTTGGTGGACACACTTTTACGGTCTGTGGATATGATGGTAAAAATGATGTACTTGTATCAGATATGGATCAGAAGGCTATTGGTCCAAAAAAAGGATTTTACAGTTCCGCATCTCTGGAGCAGGTAAGGAAAGCCAGAAATTCTAAACATAAGCCATTTCCGCCAAAAAATACGTATCTGGAGTTTGATTTTGAGAATTATCTGCTGCCGGGAGAAGAAGAGATATATTCAGCTATAAGGCAAAATATGGAATCTATGACTGATCCCCCTATAAGCAATCTTGGCATAAAGGGGATAAGACGGACAGCTGATGAAATAGTAAAGTGGAAGAATATCTTCGACGAAAGTGAGCTCAGGCTAAATCTGTTTACTATGTATATATTTATTGAAGTAGGTGGTACCGGCGGGGGAAGTTTCAGGTATATGTATTCCAGATTTTTAAAGGAAGCGGCAAAAATAACAGGAAATGATAAACTTTTAGAGGGTTCCAAACTGGTGAATAATTCAGGAGAGATATTTACTGAAATAGGTTTACTGTTCAAAGATGCAGAAAATGCTCCTGATCTGGCCGACCGGATAGAAAAAGCCAGTGAATTATTTTTTAAAGCGGCAGAAACTGAGGAATCTGCCTTTATTTATATTCTGGAAAGTATACCATAGCAGGATATTCGACTTAGGGGATATTTATAGTGCAATTAAAAGACCTGGGATTTAATAACTGGTTCCGGGAAAAAGTAAAATATTCTAAATTCTCTGAAAAAGACCTGGCCCGCATAATCACCACAAGCAAGAATAGTTATACTATCAGGGGTCAAAAGTCCGAGGTCCAGGCAAAAATTACCGGGAAAATGATATATGATGCTGGATCAAAGATTGATCTTCCAACAGTCGGTGACTGGGTAGTTGCAGAATATTTTGATAAAGGCACATTTGCTGTGATCCAGGAAATATTACCAAGAAAATCCATTCTTAAAAGAAAAATAGCAGGAAAAAGGACTGAATTTCAACTGATTGCTTCCAATATTGATTTTGCATTTATCATGCAGTCGCTTGATGCTGATTTTAATATAAGGAGACTTGAACGGTTTCTGGTAATGATAAATGACTGCAATATTGAACCAGCGATATTACTCAGTAAAAGTGATTTGATCTCTTCTGAAGACCTGGACAAAAAAATAATGGAAATAAAGAATATAAACTGTAATTGTAAAATAAATGCTTTTAGCAATAAAACCGGTACAGGGCTTGAGCTGATCAAAAGCATTATAAGACCAGGTATGACTTATTGTCTTCTGGGGTCATCCGGGGTGGGTAAGACTACTTTGATAAATAATCTTATCGGGGAAGATATATATGCTACCGCAGATGTCAGAAAAAAAGATTCCAGGGGTAGACATATTACGACAAGCCGTCAACTAGTTATACTTAAGAAGGGCGGAATAATCATCGACACTCCCGGAATTAGGGAACTGGCAAATATTGGAGCAGGAGCCGGAATTGATGAAACTTTTATTGACATAAATAACCTGGCCGATAGCTGCCGTTTTAATGATTGTACCCATAAAATTGAGCCAGGATGTTCTGTTCTGAAAGCCTTAAAAAATAGAGAAATTGATAGGAAACATTATGATAATTATTTGAAACTCCGGAAAGAGTCTGAATACAATGAGATGACATATCTGGAAAAAAGAAGAAAAGATAAGGCTTTTGGAAAATTCTATAAAGAAGCAAAGAAAAATTTCAGGAAAAAATAATTATAAATAATCTTCTATGATCCTATTAACGTTTATCCGGTAAAAAACCAAATAATCTCAGGCCATTAAGAATAACAAAAATCGTGACCCCTACATCTGCAAATATCGCCAGAGTCAGATTGCTCAAGCCAAATATAGCAAGAAAAAGGACAATAAATTTTATAACTACTGCAATGGTTATATTAAATATTATGACACGGGAACTTTTTCTTCCCAGTTTTACAAGATATGGAAGAGCTTCAAGATTATCATTCATAAGGGCTATATCGGAATTTTCTATTGCAATATCTGATCCCACAGAACCCATAGAGATCCCGACAGAGGCACTTGCAAGAGCCGGAGCATCATTTACTCCATCCCCGAGCATGGCAACATACTTATACTTACCTTTAAGTCTTTCGATCTCCTCTGCTTTTTTCTGGGGAAGAAGTGATGCTTTTATTTCATTTATTTTCAGGGAAGAACCAATAAATCTTGCAGCCGGTGCTGAATCACCTGTTAATATTACGGGCTTTATCTTCAGTTTTTCCAGCTCATCACTTATTAGAAGTGCTTCTTTTCTTATAGTATCCGATATCCCGATTATACCTTTTATTGTCTTGTGCTCACTCATGACCACTACAGTCTTACCCTGTTTTTCCAGCCCTTCTATTTTTTGCAGGACTTCCTTATCTACTTTGATATCCTGCTGCTCCATTATAAATTTTAGATTTCCCAGAGAATGGATGCTATTATCGCAAACAGTACACTCGCCTTTTAACCCTTTCCCCGTAACTGATTCAAAATCGTTGAATCTATGAGTATCTATCCCGAGTTCTTTTGCTTTTTTTATAAGACATCCTGCAATAGGATGATTGGAAAATACTTCAAGCCCTGCTGCACATGCCAGTACGTCCTTCTTTTTAAAGCCATTGAAAGTAATAATATCTGATACTTCAGGTATGCCATGGGTAAGTGTCCTGGTCTTATCAAAAGCAATTACCTTTATACGTCCCATATCTTCCAGAAATTTACCTCCTTTTATCAGGACCCCATTTTTTGTAGCATTTCCCAATGCTGAAAAAACAGTAACGGGAGTTGATATTACCAATGCACAGGGGCAGGAGATTATTAGAAGAGTCAGTGCCTGGGTAAACCAATAGTCAAAAGGATTCTTTAGTATAAATACCGGTACCACAACGATAAGTATTGCAGTGATTATGACGGCGGGTGTATAAACCTTTGCAAATCTTTCAATAAATCTTTGAGAAGAGATCTTCTTCCCGGCTGCCTTATATGTCAGGTCAATGATCTTTGACAATGTATTGTCTTTAACCTTTCCGGTGATCTCTATTTCAAGATAACCATTACCATTAACTGTACCTGCATAAACAGAGTCACTTTCATATTTATTTTTTGGGATAGGTTCACCGGTGATCGAAGACTCATCAACCAGCGAATTACCATATATGATATTACCATCCATCGGGATAATATCTCCAGGCTTTACAACTATTATGTCCCCGATCTCCAGTACCTCAATATTTACCTCAGAATCTTCTTTTTTTAGAAGGGCAGTTTTTGGAGTCTTTTCAATAAGTGACTCAAGAGATTTTTTACTTCTTTTGATCCCATAATCTTCCAGGCTTTCACCGATGGCAAACAATACTACAATAATCACAGCTTCTTCAAATTGTCCTAAATAAAATGCACCGGCAACGGCAATTGTCATCAGGAAGTTTATATTTGAAAACTTAAATCTTATAAGGCCCTTAAGTCCGTTTAAAAAAATCCTTCTACCTGCCAAAAGAGTAATGATCAGGAAAATAGGAAGTTCTATCCAGATATATGCATGAATATTAAAAAAAGAAAGGATAAGGAAAGGAATGGTAATGGCCAATGAAATAATAAGCCATCTGAATTTATTATTTTTTAATAATTCTCTCATGTACTCATCAAAAATCTACTGGTTTTAAGCAAATGAGCCTAAAGCCAGTAGATTTTTTAAACCTTATAAAATAATACTAATTTAGCAATCAGGTCCAGACTGGTTCAACGCATAAATATCATTAACAGAATACCTGCCAGTGCGATCAATATGGCAAAAACCAGGGCAATATTTGCATTTCTATTATTTGACCTGACAATATCATCTTCACTTCTAACCGATAAAATAAAAGGTTTCTTGCTGTCCCTGGGCCTCATAATATTTATCTTTTTTCCTTCAAGGAGAGCTTCTCCCAATACATAAAGGGACTGGCCCAATGGAATAGTATTTTCTACCATCTTGAAACCGAGTGTCTTCGAGCCCAGTGCATTATATTTTAAATTATCAAGAAAACCATATTTACTTTTACTGGTCGAAGGCTCAAATTTATCAAGGGTCTTCAGTGTATCAAGCTGTATGCCTGATTGAGAGGCATCAATAGACACGCTGTCTCCTGAAGCAGGATCCTTCAGGATAATAGGGCTGGAGCTTTTTTGGTTAGAGACAAGTGATTGGTTTCTCTTGACTCTCCTGCGGGTAATTCCTTTTTCATCCCTGTAGGT
>JAZFRP010000271.1:0-3368 GCA_036445715.1 Candidatus Humimicrobiaceae bacterium
TTTTACGCTTTCGGTTGCATCTTCTCCTACAATATTTACTGCTTTTACGCTGTCATCCAGGTACCCAAGCCCGATATACCCTATAGCATTTTCATTTATGGATACTTCTTCCCTTATGGATACATTGGACGCCAGGTATAATGCTTCCGGGGTATAATTATTTTCTTTGACTGTTCCATCCAGCTGGACGACTCTTTTTTTGAAGTAACCGAATGTGCCTGAACTTGAGTCCCTTGATGTTACCAGTATCTCTCCATCTTCGCCACCGACTTCATCCCAATTGGTGATCTCACCGGTATATATTTTTGAGACCTGTTCTATGGAAAGCTCTGTTACCGGATTTCCATTATTTATAACTACAGAAATACCGTCCCACGCGACAATGAATTCCTTTATGATAATACCCTTATCTTTTGCGGTATTTATCTCAGAATCTTTAATGGATCTTGAAGCTGTTGCCAGATCTACTGTTTTATTTAGCAGTGCAGCTATTCCGGTTCCGGACCCTCCACCGGTTACTGATACATTGACACTGGGATTATCCTTTGAAAAATTTTCAACCCAGTACATCGAAACTTCAAGTAAAGTATCAGAGCCCTGGATAACCAGTTCCTTATCCTCAAATATCTCTCCCGGATTTTGTAGGGACCCACGATCACAGCCTGACGATATTATACTTGCTGAAAAAATAAATATCAGGATTATTACGGTCAGTATCCAGGCTCTTTTAGATGTTTGAGACAATTCCTATTTTCTCCCCTTTAAAACACTGATCCTAAACCACGATAAAGTAACTGTGTAATATATTTTCCGGTTTTGTCCAGGAGTCAGATAATGTATATTTAAAAAAATATTTAAAGAAGTGGTGGCGAGACGCAGAATCGAACTGCGGACACATAGATTTTCAGTCTACTGCTCTGCCAACTGAGCTATCTCGCCATCAAATAAAAGAGGACGCAGACTCCCTCACCTTCGGTTTAGTCCGTCCTTTCGAATCCTGTAAAACCTGGATCCACCAGTAAGATATATCTAAATTCTGGCGGAGCTGACGGGATTCGAACCCGCGATCTCATGCGTGACAGGCATGTGTCCTAAGCCAACTAGACGACAGCTCCGCGTTTTTTAAAAGATCCAAAATGGTGGGCGCTACAGGGCTTGAACCTGTGACCCCCTGCTTGTAAGGCAGGTGCTCTCCCAGCTGAGCTAAGCGCCCCTATGGTAGCCTGTAGGAGAATCGAACTCCTGTTGCAAGGTTGAAAACCTTGTGTCCTAACCACTAGACGAACAGGCCTCATCTGGTGAGCCGTGAAGGATTCGAACCTTCGACACCCGGATTAAAAGTCCGGTGCTCTACCAACTGAGCTAACGGCCCCCGCTAATTACTAATCTAACAACCTGTTCTAAGGCCATTACCTGAGTATTTAAATTAGCAAACGTAAAGTTTACTATAGTAAAAATGCCATGTCAATAAATAAATGGGTATTATAATCAAGCATAATATAAGGATTAAAATTATTTTTTATTCTTGACTTTTGAAGATACTTTTTCTGCTTTTTCTAAACTTTTTTCAAGTATCTCTTCACCCATTAACCGGGCTTCAAGCAGGGCAAATTTTCCTCTGTCAAGAGCCTCATTTATTATATTATTAAGTTTATTTCGTGTCTTTCGGCCGGATTGGGGAGCAAAGAGAAGTCCCATCGCAAGTCCTGCTGCAGCCGCTATTACTGTAATGGTAAATATATCCCCAAAACCTATCCCTTTTTTCCCTGGATTATAATAATGTGTATTTTTTTTCTTGTCATTCATTTTGCCTGTTCTCCGTAAATATAATGTCTACTATATCCTTTGATCATTATAAACTATTTGCTGCTTATTTTTTATCAGATAAACTTTTTACTTTTCTATAAACCAGCTCATTATTTCAAACCAGCCCCTGTTCATGATCCCATCAGTTATAAATACATTATCATATTTCTTTAGTTCAGCTTCAAGCTCATCTTCATGGTCCAGTGCATTTTTCATCAGGAAGAAATATTTCACTTCTCCTGCCATCTTAAGGTCCTCCAATGAATCACCGAGTGCTATGCAATTCTCCTTTTTGAAGTTTCTTAGTTTTTTATCAAGTCTAACCCCATTTGCCTTTGTGACTCCCCTCGGCATCAGATTGTATATATGGAGCCTATCTATATCCAGGTCGACTTGAAACAGGTTTGAGAAGCCATTATCTAATAGTATAAGTTCTCCAAAACCATTTTCCCTTAGCAATCTGTTTCCCTTATCAAGATCTATCTCTCCCAGAAAAAGTGCATTAAAGGAACGATGCATGGCCCATTCCAGCTTACCCTCAATTTTACCGGGAAATTCTTTCTTTAAAAGATTGATTATTTTTATAAGATCTTTTCCTTCATATGTTATATCTATATTATTCTTACTATTATCAAAAGTTACATGGACCTCTTTTCCAAGATTATATATAAGCTCTGAGCCCAGTTCTGCAATATAATTGCTTGCTCCTATCATCTGGGCATTGTAACGGAGTGCAAACTTATTCCTGCCTGATACCAGTACCAGGTCCCACCCCTTTTTATTTATATCCTCAAGAAGTCTCAGAGCTTTAAAATAGTATTTGTCCCCAATATCCTTTATCATACATCCCTGATCGTTAAACAATGTTCCGTCAAGATCCGTATAGATGACTTTTAATTCCGGTATTCCCTCTTTTATCTGATCCTTATTGTCCCTGAAAAATCTATAACATTCTTTCGCAAGTCTTGCAGTCTCAGGCAATTTTCTTTTTCCTTTCTAAATATTCTTTGATCTTTACCATCGGGGGTCTTTCCATTTCCTCCAATTCTAAAGGTGTGATGATATATTCTTTATTGATATATTCGATCTGGTTATAGATCTTGTTCATATCTGAATTCAGTTTCAGCTTATTATAATACTGGAGTTTACGGATCAGGGTCTGTAAGATCCCGAAAGACATTTTTGATAATGCTGAAATCGGTTGATTGCGGTGTACCCTTCTTTTCAGGTTTACCTGCGCGATCACATCCAATCCGAACCTTTCACAGATCTCGATAAGCATACCTACTTCAACGCCGTACCCCGTACTAAACGGAATACTCTCGAGTATCTTTCTTCTGCCTGCATATTCCCCGGAAAGGGGTTGAAAGACTTTGCTGAGTTCTGGATAAAAAAGATTTAGCAGGGGTCGTACCAAAAGTTCTGTTACCCTTCCACCTTCACTCTTTAAATATGAACTATCAATTTTAAGAGGTCTCCTGTAAAAGCCTTTTACAAAGGATATATTGTCATCTATAAGCATGGGGCCGAGTATACCATAAATAAACCTCGGCTTGAAATTC
>JAZFRP010000272.1:0-3432 GCA_036445715.1 Candidatus Humimicrobiaceae bacterium
TGATCCCGGTCATAGATATTATTTCTTAGAACACACTGATTCCGCAATCCTAAAAAGTGAAGATCCAATAAATCCTTATTAATCTTTAATCTATTGATAAATCTTAATTATAATAGTACATTTATTATATATAAGATTCCAAATATTCGTACTTAATTTATGAATTGAGTCAAAAATGAACAATATTTTATCTTTCGATCTTAAAGTATTGGAGATAATTAATATTATATGTTCAAAATTAAAAAATCTTTATATTAAAACTTGACTTCTCTTATGATTCAGGTATATTGGTACCGCAATACTTAAATATTATTAATTTAAGGTCTTTAAATGTTAAAGATATCTAAAGCAGCTAGTCTTGCCCTTCACGTAATGACATATCTATATAAAAATAGAGATGGCCTGATTACGAATAAAGAAATATCAACTATTTTTGCCGCCTCCGAGGACCATATTGCAAAGGTACTACAAAGACTTTCAAAACATGGATTAGTAGAATCGATCCGCGGTCCCAAAGGCGGATTCAGCATTGGAATGAATCCTGATTCCATTACCATGATCGATGTGTATGAGAGCGTAGAAGGCCCACTAATAACTCATGATTGTCTATTACCCCAGAAAAGATGTTTAAATGATGAATGTGTCCTTATGAATGGGATCTGTAAAGAAGTAAATAAATTATTTAAAGAATATATGACCAGGACCCATTTATCTGAATTGAAAGAGTTTCATTTTCCGGAAAATATATCTATTAAGGGGGCAGACAAATATGCCAAAGGTAATTCTGTATAGTACAAATTGATTTGATCTGCGATTAGATTGAAAGTTTTTAGAATTTTTGAATTTTATAGGAAGGTTTAAATGAAGAAATTCACAAGAAAAGATTTTTTAAAGGTTTCACTATCTTCGGTAACTGGACTAGTATTTACCAAGCCATTATTAACATATTTAACATTTTCTCCGGAAATAGATAATCCGCTGGATTACTATCCTGATAAAGACTGGGAGAAAATATATAGAAGCCAGTTTGAATATGATGAAACCTTTCATTTTTTATGTGCTCCCAATGATACCCACAACTGTCTGTTAAAAGCATATGTCAAAAATGGTATTATCACCAGGATCGGCCCCAGTTATGGCTATGGAAAAGCAAAGGATCTCTATGGGAACCAGGCTTCTGCAAGATGGGAGCCCCGGCTCTGTCAAAAGGGACTTGCATTAAATAGGAGGATCTACGGAGCAAGACGTATAAAGTATCCGATGATAAGGGAGGGTTTTAAGAAATGGGCAGATGCAGGATTTCCAAGGAATGCAGATGGAAAACCACCAAAAAAATATTTACAGAGAGGCAAAGAAAATTTTATAAAAGTATCCTGGGATGAGATTTTTGATATTGCAGCCAAAGCCCTTACTAATATAGCTACTACATATAGCGGGACTGATGGAGAAGAATTATTAAAGAAGCAGGGCAATTATGATCCTGTCACCATAGATGCTATGAAGCATGCAGGCACCCAGGTATTAAAATTCAGGGGTGGGATGCCTTTACTTGGAATAACCAGGATATTTGGAATGTACCGCTTAGCAAATTCAATGGCTATTCTTGATAAACACATAAGGGACTTGTCTCCTGATGAAGCTGTGGGGGCAAAAGGTTTTGATAATTATACATTTCATACAGATCTACCACCGGGACATCCTATGGTGACTGGTCAACAGACTGTAGATTTTGATTTATTTTGTACTGAGAATGCCAAATTGATCATCCCATGGGGGATGAATTGGATTTCAACAAAAATGCCTGATTCCCATTGGTTAACTGAAGCCAGGATGAAAGGAGCAAAAGTCATAACTGTAACTGTAGAATATTCTTCAGTTGCTGCAAAATCGGATGAAGTGGTTATTATCAGGCCAGCATCAGATTCTGCTTTTGCCCTGGGACTGGCTTATGTGATAATGAAAGAAAAATTATTTGATGAAGAATATATAAAAAATCTTACTGATCTTCCATTCCTGGTAAGAATGGATACTCTAAAATTACTGCGTGCCGAAGAAGTATTCCCGGATTACAAAGCACCTGAAAGCAGGAGAAATACAATAATATTGAAAAAAGGTGATAAGGTACCCACTTCTCTTGAAGCAGGGAGTAAGCAGGCAATATCTGAAGAACTATTAGAGGAATGGGGAAATTTTGTTGTATGGGATAAAAATAGTGAATCTTTTACACCTGTTACCAGGGATGAAGTTGGTAAATTCTTTAAAGAAAAGGGAACAGACCCTGAACTGGATGGCGAATATGAGATCACGATTAAAGGCAAGAAAGTAAAAGTAAGGACAGTATATAATATTTATTCACAATATATTATGGATAACTTTGATCCTGAGTCTGTAGAAAAGCTTACATGGGCACCTAAAGAGGCAATAATAAGCCTGGCCAGGCAGATAGCAGAAAATAAGGGGGAGACACTTATTGCTGTTGGTATGGGGCCAAATCAATTTTTTAATGGTGACTTAAAAGATAGGGCCATATTCTTTGTTTGTGCACTCACTAAGAATATCGGGACACATAGCGGAAATATAGGTAGTTATGCCGGTAATTACCGTGCTGCATATTTTGATGGTATTGGAAAATTTATATCTGAAGATCCTTTTAATATAGATCTTGATGAGACAGAGAGTGTTAAAGTAAAGCAGTATTTTAAATTTGAATCTGCTCATTATTTTAATCATAGTGATAAACCTTTAAGGGTCGGCAATAAACTTTTTACCGGTAAAACACACATTCCTACGCCTACAAAATCATTAATGTTCTGTAATGCAAATTCCATTATCGGGAACCTAAAAGGACATTTTGAGGCGGTCGTTAATACTTTACCTAATATAGAAATGATATCCGTCAGTGATTGGTGGTGGTCCACGAGTTGTGAATATGCGGACGTGATCTATCCGGTTGATTCCTGGGCTGAATTTAAACACCCGGATGTGACCGCTTCTGTCACCAATCCTTTTTTGCAGGTATTTCCAACTTCACCGCTTAAACGCCTGCATGATACAAGAAGTGATATTGAAGTATATTCAGGACTTTCTGCGGCATTTGCCAGACAATTAAATGATAATAAATTCAATGATTATTGGAAATTTGTCCATGAGGGGAAAGTCGATGTCTATCTGCAAAGAATTTTAGATAACTCTAGCATGACAAAAGGTTATAAGATAAAAGAATTAGAAAAGAATTGTGAAAAGGGAATACCTGCTCTTCTTATGAGCCGTACCTATCCTAAAATGATAGGCTGGGAGCAAATACAGGAAAGTAAACAATGGTATAACAAAACAGGACGTATGGAATTCTACAGGGAAGAAGATGAGTTTATAGAATATGGTGAAAATTTACCGATTCACAGGGAGACAGTCGATGGAACAGTATATGAGCCA
>JAZFRP010000273.1:0-5630 GCA_036445715.1 Candidatus Humimicrobiaceae bacterium
TGATTATAATTTAAGTCCCAATTGCATCTTTGCAGCTTTAAGTGTATTTTTCAGTAGCATAGCTATCGTCATCGGTCCCACTCCACCGGGCACTGGGGTGATATAGCTTGCTTTGGGCTCTACTTCAAGGAAGTTGACATCGCCTATAAGTGTTCTACCTTTTTTCTCAAAATCATCTTTTCTCCATTCAAGTAGCGCGGGATCAGCCTGGTCCTTTGATATCCTGTTTATGCCCACATCAATAACCACTGCCCCCTCACTTACCATATCGCCACCAATAAGATTTGGGCGGCCAGCAGATACAATAAGTATTTCAGCATTCCTCGTGTGCGCACCCATGTCCCTGGTCTTTGTATGACATACAGTGACTGTTGCTGACTCATTTATTAGAAGGAGCGCCATGGGTCTGCCCACGATAACACTTCTACCGACAATAACTGCTTCCTTGCCCTTAATTGCAATATCCTTCCTTTTCAACATCTCTATTATACCTGAAGGAGTCGCAGGTACCAGGCAGTCCTGCTGTGCGACCAGTCTTCCCATGCTCATGGGATGAAATCCATCAACGTCTTTTTCCGGGGATATTGATTCAAGTACCCTGTTTTGGTCCACCTGGGGCGGAAGAGGCAGCTGTACTAATATACCATGGACACCAGGATCGTTATTCAGACCATCTATTTTCTTTAATAGATCTTCAGTAGATACACTTTCGTCCATCCTGATAGTCTCAGAATTAAAACCTACTTGTTCACATCCAAGCTGCTTATTTCTAACATATACTTTAGAGGCAGGATCATTTCCGACAAGTATTACTGAAAGTCCAGGTTTTACTCCTTTTAGCCTTACTATCTCTTTTACTTCCTCTGTTACTTCAGCCTTTATATCTTTTGCGATCTCTGGTCCACTTATTAGCTTAGCTATTTTAATCACCTCTCTGCTTATTATTAATAAATTATGTCATATCAAGAAAATTTTAAGTAGTATTTACTTCAATCTAGAACAATCCTACAATATTGCCATTTTCATCTATGTCTACTTTATTTCCTGCAGGTTCTTTAGGTAATCCAGGCATGGTCCTCATCTGTCCCAGCAGCGGATACAGAAAACCTGCACCTACTGATGCCTTCACATCCCTGACCGGAACAGTAAAGCCTGTTGGTCTTCCCTTCAAATTAGGATCATGGGATAGAGACAGATGTGTCTTTGCCATACACATCGGAAGTTTATCAAAGCCTTGTTTTGTGTAAAGTTCTATACTCTTTTCAGCTTCAGGTGAATACTTTACATCTTTAGCACCGTAGATCTTTGTCGCGATTGTCTCGATCTTTTTCTTGATCGACCAGTCAAGCGGATAAAGGAATTTAAACTCTGAAGGTTTCTCGGCAGCTTTCACAACAGCTTCGGCAAGATCGATTCCACCGTCTCCACCTTTCAGCCATACCTTCGAAGTAACAGCATCCTCTGCTCCGGCAGCAAGCGCTTTTTCCCTTATAGCGTCCACTTCTGCCTGTGTGTCGGATTCAAAATGATTTATTGCAACAACTACGGGTACCCCAAAAAGGTTCATATTCTCTATCATCTTTTCAAGATTCGAACAACCCTTAATAACTGCTTCCACATTTTCAGTTTCCATTTTTTCTCTATCAACTCCCTGGCCGGGAATAAATTCAAATCCTCCGCCGTGCATCTTCAATGCTCTTACAGTAGCAACTACTACAACTGCATCAGGCTTTAGTCCACTATACCTGCATTTTATATCCATAAATTTCTCCGCACCCATATCGGCTCCAAATCCACTTTCAGTGACTACATATTCACCGAGTTTTATAGCCATCTGGTCAGCCAGGATGGAACTGTTCCCGTGGGCGATATTTGCAAATGGCCCTGCATGAACAAAACAGGGAGTATGCTCTATTGTCTGGAGAAGATTCGGTTTTATAGCATCTTTTAGAAGTACGGTCATGGCGCCAGCGACCTGGAGGTCTTCAGCAGTAACAGGTTTTCCGTCATATGTGGAACCAAAGACCATTCTGGCAATCCTCTGCCGCAGGTCCTTAAGACTGGTTGTCAGCGCAAGGATGGCCATTACTTCAGAAGCCACCGTAATATCATATCCTGTCTCCCTTGGGGTCCCGTTTATTTCCCCGCCCAGACCAATTATAATATTTCTTAAAGCTCTATCACTTACATCCACTACCCTATTGAGGGTTATTGAAAATGGATCGATATTGAGGTCATTACCCTTCATCAGGTGTGTGTCCAGGAAGGCACATAGAAGATTATGGGCTATGCTTATAGCGTGATTGTCACCTGTAAGATGAAGATTAAAATCCTCCATTGGCAGGACCTGTGAATATCCTCCACCGGCAGCTCCTCCCTTGATGCCGAATACCGGACCCAGGGAAGGTTGACGGATACATGTGATAGTCTTCTTGCCTATCTTGTTAAGCGCCATAGCAAGACCGATGGTAGTAACTGTCTTTCCTTCTCCAAGCGGGGTCGGGGTTATCGCAGTAACATCAATATACTTACCATTGGGTTTGTCCTTTAGCTCGTTTAACACATCGAGTTTGACTTTGGCCTTATCATTGCCATATAACTCAAGATTATCCTCAGTCAGGCCTATGCCTTCTGCTATCTCCCTTATATGTTTCATCTCCGCAGCCTGTGCGATTTCAATGTCGCTTTTCACCTTATAGCTCCTTTCACATTTTTAATACAACTAAACCTTAAAGGGTATTATGTAGAAATAACCCCTATGATATATATTCTTTTAAAAACTTGGATACTTCTCCTGCTTCTCGTGGTCCGACTATTATCTTCCAGCCATCTCCCAGTTCATCTTCAAGCTCTCCCTGGAGCTGAGCGACATATCCCGGTATGATGATCTCCTTCTTGGAGGTCCTATCCTTTATCCCGCTTTTCTTTATAAACTGGGCAATAAGTTCCGGAACAAATTTGCCGGCCGCCCAGGCAGTAAGCACAGATTGTCCCTCTACATTCATCACAAGCAGCCATGCATCGACTTTGCTGGTCTCTACTTCTCCTGAGATTATAAAATAAGTAAGTGAGAAATTAGTAGTAATAAGTATTGGTGAGTTTTCATCAGGTTTACCTATTTCATAGATCTTTTCTTCTACCTGCATGGGTCTCCTGGGATCGGTGTATATATTTTGTCTATATACAAGAAGGGGATAGATGTTTTGCCTGTCGGCGTTTGAAAGTACGATTATTGACCCATATTTTGCTACAAAGACAGTTGCCAGCATTGCTTCCATCTGGGGATCGTCTGTCATCTCATCAGGGAAAACTATAGTAGGATATCCGAGGCTTCTCTCCTGCTTCTTTATGGCAGCTGACCTCAATATGACTTGATTGTAGAAATCATCCTTCAATTTCCTGGACCCGACATCTATTATCATATTTTTTATCCCGGCTTCCCTTACTTTAACAGACAATTCCATTATTTCATCTATGGAACTGCCTTTTATCACAATCGGGCATCCGGTATCTTTGCCTACAGCAATCATCTCATCAATATTATCCTTGTCTGCTCCATGGATGAGAGGTTTTTTATCCTTGAATTTTTCTGCTGCTTCTTTTAAAGACGCAGTATCAGTAGATATCAGTATCATGGGTTTTGGTGAAAGGGAGCTTATTTTCTCGATCACTGCCATAAACTTTGCCCTGTCACCGGATTTATTCTTTATGCATATGGCATCCAGAGCAAGAGTCATCCCGACCCTTTCATAAGATATCTCATTTATTTCCCCAACCATGGATTCAATTTTATCATCAGGCATATCATCATTTATTGTCACTGCAAATGCATTCTGGTTTACAAATGTCCTTTCATGCCTGAAAAGTACTGTCTCTTCTCCAAGAGTAACAGCATCTTCTCCCGAACCTATTTCTACTTTTAGTATAGGCGGTTGTGAAGCCTCCGATAATGATTCTTTAACTTCATCAGAAACATGAGGACATTTTTCAAGTTCCACCTTGCCGGCTGCAAGCTGCATTGCAAAAGCCAGGCAGGTTGGAAAACCGCAATCCTTGCAATTTGTCTTGGGTAGTTTCTTAAATATCTCTAAACCGCTTAATGCCATATTTATCTCTCCTTAACCTATGTAGTATAGAAATTTATTTATCATTTAAGATCACATCATTGGTTCCATCTCAAGTACAGGATGGTTGACTTTCTGTATCCACTCCATAACCTGTTCTTCAGTTTCAGCATCTTCCTCGGTAGCAACTTTATCAAGAAAATCATCTAATCCCATATCCTTCAATCTTTCCTCAAGGATATCTTTTATTTCTTCCTTAAGCGCCTTCGGTATCCACACAAGCCTCTTCAATCCTCCGTCGGCTTTGATAAACTTCTTGGAGCCGATGAAAAATTTGCTTATTCCTACAAATCCAGGGGTCTGGATCCCGCCGCCTACCATTCCGGCCATCGTGGAAAATTTCATCCCTCCTGGTGTCATCCCTGAATATTCACGGTTTACTGCCATTACTCCATTAGTGGAGGGCAGGATCGAAGCAATAACTTCAAAACATCCGCAGGAAGTCATCGGGTCCACGATCATTGAATAAGCTGAGAAAGATTCTAGTGCCTGGTTTGAAGCTTTAAATACAAAGTCATTGACACCTTTCCATACTCCCAGGTTCTCATCAATTGTGTCTCCCTTTGTAATCGGCTGATTCGGACCTGTAGGATTGATCTCATTGGATGCTTTACAATCCAGCCAGTTATATGCCCCACATAAACCTGGTCTTTCGGGAGAAATGGCACAAATATGATTGGGTGCAAATGACTGGCAGAGTGAACATGAATAAAATGTATCCACGGATTCATCTGTAAGAGTCTTTAGCCTTTCATCCCTTGTCCTGAAAATTTCCTTGGCCTTTGTCTTAAGTGCCGCCACATCTTCAGGATTTGTATATATCTTTATCTGGATCTTATCCATTATATTCCCAAAATCCGAATGCATCTTAGCATGCAGTATTGTTCCCAGGTGCTTGATCTTAAATCCTTTATTAACAGCTTCCTTGGAAAATCTTATCCATACGATATCCCTCTGGCCCATATGGAATATGCCGGTCGCATAATTTACAAAATAATGTATTTGTCTTTCCATAACAGGCTCAAAATCGTCCTGCATCTTTCTTCCATACACAAAGACCTCGACACCCAGTGGAAGGACGTCTCCCTCTTTTATATCATCTATGTCCGGACCAAATACTTCTACTTTTCCATCTTCTACATCATTTTGGTCAGCGGTATGGAGAAATTCAACAGCCTGGCTCTTATTACCGCCAAACTCTACAAATGTATCTTCTTTTCTTACCCTTTCACCCTCAAAAGCTGCTCCAAAAGCTACAGGTATATCTACCTTGTCGATAGTGATCTTAAGTCCCCTGACTTCAATGGCTTTGGACACCATCTCTTCTGAAGGGATATTTGATACTACATGCTCATAGGTGCATACTCCACGGGGAAGTATCTCCGGAATATTTGTATCTGCTATCGTTGGAAATCCATAATTTATAGCTCCGGCAGCATTGGCATATTTCAGCTCATCCACTTCACCAAGAGCCAGTACAAATGCAAATACCCTGTTCTTATTGTA
>JAZFRP010000274.1:0-6958 GCA_036445715.1 Candidatus Humimicrobiaceae bacterium
TATGAGTGCCTTAAATGCTACAATTTATTCTTCCTCCAGGGTTTCATATGCTATGGGAAGGGATGGTTCCTTTCCAAAAATATTTGCAAAAGTCCACTCTATTAGAAAGACTCCTTTTATAGCTACCCTGATCTCAAGCTTCCTGATCATAGTCATGGCTATAGCCTTACCGATAAATGATGTTGCCAGCGCAGCAGTTATTATGTTCCTACTGCTGTTTATAATGGTAAATATGGCTTTGATCAATCTTAGAAGAACCGACCCAAAAGCAGAGAGGGGATATAGAGTCCCATGGGTTCCTTTTATTCCAATATTGGCGATTATCGCAAATCTATTTATTTCTGTTTTTATGTTTGGCTACAGTCCTATTGCCTGGTATACGACTATTATTTGGATAGTAGGGGGAGTAATATTCTATTATGCATATGCAAAGGAAAAGTATGTTGAAAAGGTTGAGGAGACCGTAAAAACAGTTCATGAAGAAAAGGAAGTGGTGACAAAGGAATTTAAAGCTATGCTTCCAATAGCAAATCCAGAAAGCATAAAACCCCTGATAAAGTTTGCTGCTCCCATCGTAAATTACAATAATGGGCAGCTCACACTTTTAAATGTCATTGATATCCCGGCACTTCTGCCGATGGGTGGAGGAAGAAAGTATATTAAGAAGTCAAGACCCATTATCGAAAAAGCAATTAGCGTATCAGAAAAATATGATATTCCTATAAACTCTATAATTAAAATATCACATAGGACTGAAAAAGCTATTACCGATACTGTAAAGAATAAAAAAATAGATCTCCTTTTCCTGGGATGGAGAGGTTATACAAGAAAAAGCGATTATATATTCGGGAGTGTTATTGATCCGATAATCGCTAATGCAGAATGTGATACGATGGTACTTAAGGTCCAGAAAAACAAGCTGGGGAAAATAAGGAAGATCCTTCTGCCTGTTGCAAATATCAAGAATACTAAATTATCTATTGATATGTCCACAAATATTGCCAGAGCTTTTAATGCAGAACTGCATCTATTACATATCATGCCTTTAAGAAGTACAAATAAATCTGAAAGCCTGAAAAAGAAGATCATAAATAGATTAAATGGATTTTCAGATATAGAAAAAGAAGATATCATAATAGAGAAATCCTCAAATATTGTAGAGACAGTACTTGAGTATTCCAAGAGTTATGACCTTCTGGTTCTCAATACACCAAGGGAGAGTATCTTCAAGATGTTCTTCATAGGTAATAAGGTCCAGTATATTGCTAAAAACAGCTCCTCTTCTGTTCTCCTGGTAAAAAAATACGAAGGCAGGATAAAGACACTTTTACAGAAATTCTTCGGTACCCGCAAGATAGACCTATAAAGTTTTAAATCCCGTGAAATAGACCACCATTTAAAAAATATTTTAAAAAAATTCTTTAAAAATATTATCATATGTAATATACTGTAATCTACTAAATAATAGTATATATTAATGTTGCAATCGCTACAGCCTTTCCCTTATTAATAAAAAGACAGGGGGATCTAAATGGTACTTATTAAGTTAAAGGATGATATTGCTACATTTGAGTGTACTGAATGCGGCAGAATCATCACCACAGGTGAAAATTTTCTTGTAAATCCCAAAGCATTTCCTAAGAGCGAGATCACTGTTTCAGGGGATCAGTTCTTTTACAAATGCAAATGTGGTGAAAAGAATGAGCTTATTAAAAGCTCAAATCCTAATGTTCAGGAATTCCTAAAGTTTAAGCACGTAAAAGTGATTGAACAGGAATATGCCCTGAGTTAGGTCCATCTAAGACATTTGTATAAATAATAGCTTATATAGGGCATTGAACCTTTGTTTTAAATAAAAATTGGTTTATTGCTCAGTTCAGTAGAGTTCTGCAATAATAATAATTTCCGTGCGCATTTTCATATCCTTCATTTATTACCATTTTTTTAAATCTTTAAATTTCTAAAAAACCTATGTCTCTTGACGAGAAGGAATTCATCCTGGATTTTATCCTGAAGGATATTATTTACACATTTTGGTTCCCTTATTATAGCTGAACCCGGTTATTCTGAAGGAGAGATCGATTCTGACTCTGAAATATTCTCCGGACTTTCACCTGATCTGTAGTAGAATAAAAAAAATATAATAAAACAATGGTTTAACCTGGTTTTTTTCCCTATAATCAAATATGTAAAATATGATCATCTTAGTGGGAGGTCCTTCATGGCAGGAAAAGGTAAGGGGAAAGGCCCTGGTGAAAATCTGGGTGAGCTTGTAAAAGAATTTGGTGATGCTGTAAGTAAGATTTTTGATGATCCTGAGTTGAAGAAGAAGGCTAAAGATTTTGGTGACAGTGCTGTTAAATCTGCAAAACTCTTCGGTAAAAGATTTAAGGACGAAGAAGTAAAGAGTAAATTCAAGGATGTTGGAGAGGCTGCAAAGGATTTCGGCAATAGTGTCACAGACTATTTCAAAGAAGACGGAGAAGCCGGAACAGAAGGGACAGATTCAAAAAAAAAAGATGACTGGGAAAAAAAATTAGATAAAAAGATGGATCAGTTCTCGAAGAAAGCTGAAGAAGCAGGTGAAAGGTTTGGCAGGAAGGCAGAAGAGGCCGGAAAAGAATTCGGCAAAAAAATGGAAAAAGTAGGAGATAAGGTAGAGCACCACTTCAAGGGTACGCGGGGCGGCAGGATCACAGGTTATGTTTTTTCATTATTCTGGAGTTCTGTATTCCTTGCATTTTTTAATTTTTATAGTCAATATATTGCATTTTATAATTATGAAGAAATCGATGGAGTAAAATACTGGACCAGTCATCCATTTCTTACACCTGATTTCGAAAGATGGCTCCCGATAGTGACTGCTTCACTTATTGCAGCTATTATAGGTAATATAATACTTATAATCTATGACGGTCAATTTTTCAGGAAAATAATACATATAGCTATGGATCTGTTCAGTCTTGCGGCAACAATATCATTGCTTGTAATATTTCCTTTTGATTTTTCTGTAATACCGGGCAATGACCTTACAAATCTTTTAAATCCCATCGTAACTATTGTGCTCATATTTGCCTCGGTAGGTATTGGCATTGGTGTTATTGTAAGGTTTGTAAAACTTATGGTATCCATTGCAAAAAATGCCTGAGTAAATTTGAGCTTTCTGGCGAGCAATGAAAATAATAAAATCAGTTTATTTGGTTTTTAATGGAATCTACAATAGAATGGCTAACTGATAAAAAAGACCCTTATATTAATTATTTGACAAATAAGAATATACTGGGTAAAAAGTATTTGAAAAAGACATTTGAGTCAAAGATAGTCTTTGATGTGGCAAACTCTGAACCTGCTGCTTCTATATTAAACCTGCGAAACAAAGATGGATCGTGGGGAGAAGACAAACAAGGTTCATTTAATCCTTTATATAAAAATACTTTCTGGCAGCTCTATTTTCTTTCCCTGCTGGGAGTAAAGAAAAATATAGACGGGATTGATAAGGGGATCGATCTGGTCATAGAAAAAATGCAGGAAAAAGAGGGTTCTTTCCCCTCCAGGTCCAGGTATAAGGGTATTCTTCCATGTATGCAGGGGATAGCTCTTGAAATGCTCATCAGATTAAATTATCTCGACAATGATTTCACTAAAAAAACAATAACATTCATAAATGATCTTGCATTCAGGGAGAATTTCAGGTGCAAATACCGGCAAAACCTCAAATGTCCATGGGGTGCAATAAAAATTCTTAAGGCATTTAATCTTATCTCCCCAAAAAAATCGACCGGGGATACTTTAAATACAAAAAAAATGGCTTCGGATTTCCTGGTAAGGTACAATATTTCAAAGGCAAATTATCCCAGGAGAAAAAAAAGAAGCGGACACTGGTTTACATTTGGTTTCCCGAGAGGTTATCAGAGCGATATATTAGAACTTGTGGGTGTGCTGGTCGATGCAGGAGTAAATATTAATAGCACTAATATCAAAAAAGCCCTTGACTTTATTGATTCAAAAAGAGGGCCCGAAGGCAGCTGGAAACTTGAATATTCACTTAATGGGAGGATGCTGGTAGATTTTGAACACAAAAACAAACCCAGCAAATGGATAACCTATATGGCCCTTAAAGCATTATATAATAGCAACTATCTGAAACTTGCCAGTAGATGAAAAACAAAGTATTCGTTTCAAAATGTGAAAGTTATAAAAAGACTGATGTAAGATCTATTATTCTTGAAGGACTTAATAGATTCGGAGGTCTTGCCAGGTATATAAATAATGGACAAAAGATATGTGTCAAACCAAATCTTTTATTACCCGCTTCCCCGGATAAGGGAATTATAACCCACCCGGTATTTATTGAAGCAGTTATCGAGATCCTAGCAGAGCATACGGGAAAACCGGAAAATATCATCATAGCAGACAGCTCATCGCCAGGTATTCCCTTTACCCGAAACGGCATCGAGAAGGTCTACAGGGAGACAGGACTTTTAGGTATTGCAGAAAGGACCGGCTGCATATTGAATTATTCTACTGATTATTCTCAGGTATCAAATAAAAAGGGAAAATTATTAAAAAAAATTGATATTATCAATACTGTGAGAGATTGCCAGGTTATTATAAACCTGCCGAAATTTAAGACTCACAATCTTACAACAATTACTGGTGCCATAAAGAATATGTTCGGTATTGTGCCCGGCTTTACTAAAGTAGGATATCACCTGAGGTTTGATGAGATAAATGTTTTTACAGGAATGCTTATGGACCTTGTCACACTGGTGAGGCCCACCCTGAATATAATGGATGGGATCCTGGGTATGGAGGGAGACGGACCGGGTCGTTCCGGGACCCCCAGGAACACCGGTATTGTGATGATATCAGATGACCCTGTGGCTATGGACCTTATTATGGGACTTATCATGAATGTAAGTGAGGAACATAATCCCTTTATTAGAATAGCAAGGGAAAGGGGACTCGACTCAGCTTATCTGGAAAATATTGAAATGGTGGGAGCCGGGATCGATGAGCTTATAATCAGGGATTATAAGCTGCCAAAAAGTGCAGGACAGGAGAGACTTATTGAAAATAAATTTATCAATAAGTATATAATTCCCAGGATCAGGACCTATTTAAATCCTTATCTGTATGCTGATATGAAGACGTGTACCAGTTGTGAGACCTGTCAAAAAGTCTGCCCTCAAAAAGTAGTTACCTGTACGGAGAGCAATGTAAAATTTGATCACACAAACTGCATAAGGTGTTTTTGCTGCAGCGAGATGTGCCCTGAAGGTGCGATCGATATTAAATACTCTCTAATCGGAAACTTGATAATGAACCGTTTTGGATTGGCGGGGACCAGAAAATAAGAATTTTGTTCTAAGACCCTGGACAAAGTTCAAGATATTATTTCAAATATTTCGATACAATTTGTATAATATAGAAAGAAAATAATTAGTTAATAATTTTATATCTAGAAACCGGAGGAAAGAAAAAATGGGAGACAATGATTCAGGAACGATCAAGGGTTTATTTGTTGGCATGACGATAGGTTTTGTGGCAGGAGCAGTAACAGCTCTTTTTTTAACCACTAAAACAGGTGAAGAACTAAGATCTGACATCAAGAAACTGGCTATTGAAGTAAGAGATAAGGTAGAGGAGAAAGCTAGTAAAGTGAGGAATATCAGCAAAGATAAATATTCAGAAATAATAGAAAGCGTCCTTTCTAATTATAAAAAAGTAAAAGATTTTACTGAAAAAGAGATAGATCTTATCAGGAAAGTCGTTGCCGAACAAAAAGAGATTTCTTCAAAATAATTTCCAATAAATAGCATTGGACCACAGAAGATCACCGTTATATCCGGTCCGGAGATACCGGTGATTATTTGTGGTATTTTTTTAAAGAGCTGGTTTTAAATCAGTTGCAAACATGATCTGTAAACTGTTAATTTGAACTTTAAATAATCTAAATCAGGAATATGCCGGGTAAAAGCGTTATAATCAATTATAATCTCTGTGATTTTAAAGAATGCAGTGATGGTGTTTGTAAAGCAAAAGCTATATGTGAAAAAAAAGTCCTAAAGCAGGAAGCCCCATTTGAGCCACCCTTTGTAAATACAGACCTTTGTTCCGGCTGTAATGAATGTATTACAGAGTGTCCTTCGAAGGCTATAGAAAAGTTAAGGTAGATGGGCCAGGATAATAAATGGTCAAGATAGGGATATGCTATAGATCAATAAGTAATGATCAGGATTGACGGGAGATAAAACATGGAAAATGGCAGAATAGTGATTATTGGCGGGATCGCTGCAGGAACGGCAGCAGCTGCCAAATGCAGAAGGCAGGATGAGGATCTCGAGATCATATTATATGAGAAGGATAAATATATCTCATATGGGACTTGCGGGCTCCCATATTTTGTATCAGGAAAGATTGAAAATATGAATAAATTGCTTATAAATACTCCGGAGAATTTCTCAAAAAGATTCAATATAGGTGTAAGGACGGAAAATGAAGTATTGAGTATAGATGCTAAAAACAAAAAGATACTTATAAGGGACCTAAAAAACAATAAAGAATTTGAGGACCATTATGATAAATTGATCCTTGCTACCGGTTCGATTCCGATTAAGATCAAGATGGAAGGATGCGGGGCCCGGAACATATTTGTCCTAAAGACAATGAAGGACGCACTGGATATAAAAAAATATCTGAAAAATATCAAAAATACCGGTAAAGAAGATAGAGATATTGTCATCATTGGTGGAGGTTTTGTAAGCCTGGAGCTACTGGAAGCATATCTCGAGGGCGGTTTTAAGGTAAGTATCATTGAAAAGGACAGCCAGATCCTTCCGATGTTTGACCGGGAGATAATAGAATATCTTGAAAATCACCTTAAAAGCCTGGGTATCAGGATATTTAAAAATGAAGAGGTAAAAAAGCTAATAACCGGAGACAATGATGAAGTATC
>JAZFRP010000275.1:0-2948 GCA_036445715.1 Candidatus Humimicrobiaceae bacterium
CCATTTCCCTGTCCGGATATATTCATCTATTGAATAGGCCGCCTTCATGCCTGCTCCCATGGCAAGTATCACCGTTGCGGCACCGGTTACTATATCTCCTCCGGCAAATACACCTTTTATAGAAGTCTTCCCGGTTTCAGTGTCTGCAGCAATATTTCCCCAGGAATTTAACTCCAGCCCGGGTATTGTTGAAATCAGTAACGGGTTCGGGCCCTGGCCTATTGCCATTATTACCACATCAATATCTATATTATATTCTGAACCCTTGATTGGAATTGGCCTTCTGCGGCCAGATTCATCAGGTTCACCCAGTTCCATCTTTATTACCCTTATTTTATCTGCCCAGCCATCCTTACCTATGATCTCGACAGGATTATTCAGCGTCTTAAGATTTATGCCTTCCTCCTTGGCATGTCCGATCTCTTCATTTCTGGCAGGCATCTCAACCTCACTTCTCCTATAAATAAGGTATACGTTTTTGGCTCCCAGTCTCTGGGCTGTCCTTGCAGAATCCATTGCAACATTTCCCCCGCCGACAACTGCCACATTTTCCCCCTTCATTATCGGAGTATCGCTTTCAGGAAACTTATAAGCTTTCATGAGGTTTGATCTTGTAAGATATTCATTTGCAGAATATACACCATTCAGGTTTTCTCCGGGTATTCCCATAAAATACGGAAGGCCTGCCCCTGTTGATATAAAAACTGCTTTAAAACCATCTTTAAATAAATCGTCTACTGTAAGTATCTTTCCCATTACCATATTTACCTTTAGATCAACATCCATGGACTTCAGGTAGTCTATCTCCTTTTGTACAATATCTTTAGGCAGCCTGAACTCAGGGATACCATATACAAGGACTCCTCCTGCTTTATGCAGGGCTTCAAATATTGTTACTTTAAAGCCCAACTTTGCGAGTTCGGCAGCACATGTCAGCCCGGCAGGTCCGGAGCCTACTATGGCAACGGGTTCCCTCGTGCATTTATGAGTTCCATCCAGGAAAACACATTCCTTACCCTCATCTGCGAGCCTTTTAAGTTCACGGTCGGCAACATAACGTTCAAGACGTCCGATAGCTACTGATTCTTCCTTTATTGCCAGGATACATTCTTTCTCACACTGATCTTCCTGGGGACAGACTCTTCCGCATATGGCCGGCAGGGTATTTTTCTCCCTGATCTTTGCAAGTGATTCCTCAAACTTTTTCTCTTCTATCAGTTTTATGAATTCTTTTATATCTATTTCAACCGGGCAGCCCTTTATACATCTTGGTTTTTTACATTGAATACACCTGGATGCTTCCAGGAGAGCATCTTTCTCTGTGTATCCCAGCGCTACTTCCTGAAAATTCCTGGCCCTTACTTTCGGATCCTGCTCAGGAATAGGTGTTCTTGGTATTTTAATCTTCTTAATATTTTTTTTATCAGAACCAGTCTTTTCTACCATTTCTTGCCTTCCTAAAAGATTTATTTATAAAGAAGGATAATCCTTAAAATACTTATCCCTCAAATAATATTTACTTCTTGCATTTACATTCTTCTTCATAGAGATCATAACAGACACCTTCTTGATCACAGTATATCCTTTGCCTGGATATTAAAAGTTCAAAGTCCACTTCATGTGCATCAAATTCTGGTCCGTCAACACATACGAATTTAGTCTTTCCTCCAACTGCGACCCTGCATGCTCCACACATCCCTGTCCCGTCGACCATGATCGAATTCAGGGAGACTATAGTCTTTAAATTAAATGGTTTAGTGACCTTAGCTACCGATGCCATCATAAGCGCTGGACCTATAGCAATACATCTTTCAATATTGGTTTTTTTAGGATCTTTCCCGATCAGGTTCTCTTTAAGATAATCTTCCAAAAAGCCTGAAACAAATCCCTTATACCCCAGACTTCCATCATCTGTGCAAATATGAAGCTCGTCGGAAACCTCTCCCATCTCATCTTCCAGTATAAGCATATCTTTAGTCTTGGCACCTATTACTGAGACCACATAGTTTCCTGCCGCCTTGAGTTCTTTGGCTATTGGAAGCACAGGAGCGATACCGACTCCGCCTCCAACACATATGACTTTGCCAAAATCTTCTATTTCAGAGGCATTCCCAAGAGGTCCTACTACATCAAGAATGCTATCACCCTTTTTGAGTTCAGCAAGAAGTGCCGTAGATTTTCCGACTCTCATGGATACAAGCATTATGGTTCCTTTTTCCCTGTCATATGCTGCAATAGTAAGAGGAACCCTCTCACCCTCCTCATGAACCCTGATGACTACGAATTGACCTGCTATTGCTTTCTTTGCAATAAACGGTGCATCCACTTCAAATTGTGCGATACCTTCTGCAAGTTCTTTTTTATCAATTATTTTAAACAAAAGTATTCACTGCTCCCTAAATCATCATATTGATATTTAAAACGAGTTCAGATTCAAAAAAATTTAAGTTTGCTCAAAAATTTTATTACTTTTTATCATAAATCCCTGTAATTTTAAAGCTATTTCCTTGATCTTTTGTGCAAATATTTTATCAGCTTCACATGGTTGTATCTGCTTAAGGTCAGACATCCTCACGCTTTCACTATAAGGCATTATCCCGAGCACATTAAAATCTGCCAATTTCTCCCTGACAAGTTTCTCTTCCCCACTGGTCTTTATCTTATTTACGACAACATATAGTGTCTTGATACCAAGATCCGTAGCCATTTTTTTAACTGTATGGGCCGTCTGAATGCTCCTGAGCCCGGGTTCGATTACTATTATAAGCATATCCATATTCTCACATGTACCCCTGCCAAGATGTTCAATACCAGCTTCCATATCCAGTATGACAACCTCATCCTGGTTAATAACTAAATGCCTGAACAGGCTTTTTAATATAACGTTCTCAGGACAATAACATCCGCTTCCACCTGCTTTTATGGTCCCAGCTACCAGTAGCTTTACG
>JAZFRP010000276.1:0-3996 GCA_036445715.1 Candidatus Humimicrobiaceae bacterium
TATATTTTGAGACGATAAGCTTTATTACAAAAATTGCCAGAATGGATGCCAGTGCCCCGGAAGTGGCGATTATCATAGGAAGTAATATGGATCTTACCATAAGGGGTGAAGCCTGGAATGCTAGAAAGCCCAAAAACTCGGCTGCGATTATTGAGCCTACCCATGATTCCAGCGCATCGGCTTTCATTCCTCCGACATCTCCTACATTATCCCCTACATTGTCTGCGATCGTAGCAGGATTACGGTAATCATCTTCCTTTAATCCTGACTCTACTTTGCCCACATAATCAGCACCCATATCTGCTGCTTTTGTGAATATCCCTCCGCCGGTCCTCATGAAGAAGGCTGCAAAGGATGCGCCGATTGTAAATGTTATAAGGATGTTTACTACAGAATCAAGTGTTACGATAAGTTCCCCGCCACCTCTTCCATACCACCAGAAAAGAAGGTTAAACCAGAGTGCTGTATCAAAGAGTGCAACAGTGGCCAGGAGAAGTCCGGAAGAGGAAGCTGCAGTAAAAGCTATATTCATCGCTTCTCCAAGACCCTTTTCCTTTGCCGCGAAAGTTACCCTTGAGTTTGCCGTAGTGGATATCCACATACCGATATAGCCTATGAGCAAACTGAAACCCATCCCGGTTGCAAAAGCGGGAATGGATGCAAATTCCAGATAGTCAAAATACACCATTACTCCGAGCAGTGCAGTTATGACCACAAAGAATATCGATATTACTTTTAACTGTTGATTAAGATAGGCCCTGCTGCCGGCAAATATGGCATCAGATATTTCTATCATCCTCTTTGTTCCCCTGCTCTTTTTCGATACCAGCTTAGCTAATATAATAGCCAGTATCAATGAGACAGCGGCCCCAATGAAAGGAATAATCCTAAACAGCATCAAATTAGACAATTAATACCTCCAGTTTCGATTACTAAAATGTTTTTATTATTAGACATGTAAAATATCCTGATTATTTTACTTAAAATAGGATTATTAGGCAATAAAAAAAATGAATTTTTTGCAGTATACCTATTGCAAATAAGTGCACTTTAACGAACTGGAAAAGAATCAGGCCGCAAGCAAAGGAATCAAGGCTCCTGAGCTCAGTTCTCGGACAGGCTCCTAGCTTCTTTTTATAATATATCCTTTTTTTCAACCAATATATAAGATGTGGAAAAGAAGATAATAATCAACAAAGATACCACAATGAATCCATATAATCCAAGTTCATTTCCATGCATGATATCAATTGCTGGAAAATATTCAAATGGCGATAAATACTTTAAAAATTCATACCTGTCGCTCATATTTGCAATAAACGAAATCATATACACACCTACCACAATAGAAGTCATCATGGTTCCTGTGTGCTTATGGCTTTTGGTTAGTACAGAAGCAAATAAACCTGCAAGTACAAAAAGTAATTGTAAAAGTAAAATAAATAGCATCAATAAAGACAATCGTCCTATAAAATATTTGTCTATATCAAAGAAGGAAAATACTGCATAAGACATCCCGAATATAATTAAAGTAAATAGAATACAATGAATTATTGCAGCAATTAGTTTCATTGAGATAATATATCTTCTGGTAACGGGTAGTGTAAATGTTGTTTCCGCAGTTTTTTTGCTTATTTCCTTTGATAAGATCCTCGTACCCAAAAGAGTCGCAAATATTACAGCCATCATCATAAAATATTGCCCGATATAGCTGTAATATCCTTGAGGTTGATCAAATCTTATCACATCTAATGAAAATGCATCTCTAAACGCCTGGGGGAAAGTGTCCAGCATTTCATCAACATTTGCTATGTCCTTAAAAGCATTAAACTCGGTCGCAGCCACAGCTAATATGGCAGATATAACTATGGACCATATTATCAGTGACATTAAATTGGCTTTGAGCTCGCGTTTAATAATATTCATATAATCCTTTAATCACATAGCTGTTGCAATATTACGTTTATTATAGAGCAGGTAACTGCCTGATATAAATGCAATAATCAGCCCAATGCTTACAATGATTCCATATGTTTTGAAAGCTGCATTTTCGATAATATATCCAAACTCAAAATAATCATATGGTATCAAATATTTAATAAATGTATCCTCTAATATGGTATCAAATGAATTTAGAATAAAAAATCCAAATGACAGGCCCAGTGAAAATGATAGAGGTGATCCCATTTTTTTTAAAATAACTGATATGAATAATCCTATTGAAAAAAATATTACCTGAACGATAAAAATACCCAGCATCATTAAAAGGAATATGGAAAATAAATATTCCTGTCCATTCTTAAAAACCTCAATGCCTGCAAAGGATATAACAGAAGTCATAACAGAAAAAATTAACATATGTGTCAATGCAGCGAGTAATTTTGCAGTCAGTATTCTATTTCTGGTAACAGGTTTGGATATCAAGAAATCTGCAGTTAGATCTCTTTCTTCAATCGATACGGCATTCAACCCAAGGTTGCATGAAAATATTGCACCGCATAAAACAATGTAAATACATATCATAGCAGTGTATCCTATTATAGTTGAAAAATTATCGCTCATACCGAATGCTTTTAAAAAAGCCTCAGGAAATTCATCGAACATGTCAGCCATGGCACTACTACCCATAGTTTCAAATACAGAATAGAAAATGAGTATAAAAATACTCATGCAAATTATCCAGATCAATGTCGAAATTAATTTCTTTCTTGTTTCATATTTATATATATTCATTAAATCAACTCCTGATATCATCGATAATAATGCATGAAGATCTCCTCCAAAGTAGGTTCTTCTACCTGCAAATCAATTATTTCATATTGAGCTATTATCTTTATGATCTCATTAATATTACCTTTATACATAAATGTTATTTGATTATTAGTTTTAGTAAAATCGTTAATACCATCTACCGGAAGACCTGCCTCATTTAGATCATTACTAATAATTTTGAATTTCTTATATGATTCCTTATTAAGCGCTGAGATCTTATCGATTCTTATAATAGAACCCTCTTTGATGATCGCAATACGGTCACACAGCTTTTGAACTTCGCTTAAAATATGAGAAGAAAACAAAATAGTAACACCTTTATCATTTTCCTCTTTGATTATCTTAAAAAATTTCTGCTGCATCAAAGGATCAAGTCCGCTTGTGGGTTCATCAAGTATTATCAATTTAGGTGAATGTAATAATCCTTGTACGATACCTACTTTTTTCTTATTACCATATGATAACTCATCGATTTTTCTAGTTGTATCAAGTTCCATCCTGGTGCATAATTCATCAATTCGTTTTGTACAGTCCTTTTTATAAAAGCTTGCAGAATATTTAAGCAGCTCCATTACTCTCATCTTCTCATAATAAAATACTTCTGACGGAAGATAGCCTATATCTTTGCGTATTAGACTTCCCTGCTTAACAGAGTCCCTTCCAAAAATCGCAGCACTTCCATTTGTAGGAAAAATAAGTCCCACAAGAAGTCTTAATGTAGTTGATTTGCCTGCTCCGTTGGGTCCTATGAATCCGTATATCTCACCCTCTTTTACGTCGAATGAAACATTGATTATCCCTCTGTTTTTACCATACATTTTTGTTAGATTCTTAATTTCAATAACATTATTAGACATATTATTCCTCCTGAAAATTTATATCTTAGCAGGTAAATTACATTCATTAACCAAACATTGTGAATAACTTAAATTTTGCACTTACTGTTTTGCAATAATCAAACTATATGCTAAATTTCGTATACATGTCAATAAAGTCATCCTAAGGAAATTTGTTAAATAGTATAAAATAAACATCTACGGCTTTACGCCTATAGATGTTTATTTAAATCTATTCTAAATACTTCAATTCCTGCCGGAGTGTATAAATATTAAACTTCTTCTATTTTTTTTCCTTTTCCAGGTGCATGAGTCCATATATTATGGAATCTTCAAGAGCCTGCCAGCTTGCATCGATCACATTTTCAGAGACCCCTATGGTACCCCA
>JAZFRP010000277.1:0-3796 GCA_036445715.1 Candidatus Humimicrobiaceae bacterium
AGAGACACTTTCAAGATTAATAAGACTATTTAAAGGTTAAAATGGATCTAAAAAAATTGGGGGATGTCCCGAAAAGTTATGTAAAGGAAATATTAAATTCCCTTTCGAAACTCGATAAATTAAAGAAGATTCCTTTCTTTTCAGGTATTCATTTCAAAGATACTGAAGAGGATCTTAATAAGAAGATCGATGATTACAGGAAGGTGGACCGCGAGTCCGGAAAGATCTGGAAGATCGTAGAGCTCTCACGTGACGACGGAAGACCACAATGCCAGGATTATATAAAGGGCATCTTTACTGATTTTGTCAGCCTTTCAGGGGACAGGGTTTCCAAGGAGGACCAATCAATAATTGCAGGCTTAGGAAAAATAGGAGGAAGGACAGTGGCAGTTATCGGTCACAATAAAGGCAAGGATATTAATGAAAGGATTAAATATAATTTTGGATCAAGTGTTCCGCAGGGGTATAGAAAATCCCAGAGAATAATGAAGCTTGCGGACAGATTCGGTTTTCCGGTAATTACATTTGTAGATACACCGGGGGCATATGCCGGAATAGATGCTGAGGATAATGGTCAATCAAGCGCTATAGCGCACAGTATACAGCTGATGTTTGAGCTGGAGGTACCGGTTATAGTCGTGCTTATCGGCGAAGGCGGCAGCGGGGGAGCCCTTGCGTTGGCTATTGGAAATGAAATAGTAATGCTTGAAAATTCAACATATTCTGTGATATCTCCCGAAGCTTGTTCTGCTATCCTCTGGAAAAACCCATCAGGTACCAAATTAGCAGCAAGAGCGCTAAAACTGACTTCAAAAGATCTTTTAAGACTCGGTATTATTGACAGGATAATAAACGAGCCGATAGGGGGAGCCCAGAATGATCCCAAGAGGATGGTAAGGATAGTAAAAAGATATATTTCTGATGCAGTGGGCAGACTGGGCAAGTATAGCGGTGAAGAACTTATTTTAAAAAGAGCAGAGAAGTTCGAAAATATGGGATCTTTTATGAGGGAAGAATAAAGTACCTTATTTACCGATAAATAGAATTACGGAAGAATCCGGTGAGATATAGTGGCCGGGGAGGGGCAATTGATCGATTACTTCTCCTTGCTGAAATGAATAATCCGTTTCGACATAACTTATTACTATTCCAATACCAAGAAGTTCAAGTCTTTCAATTGCCTGTTCAAGGTCCAAACCTATAATATCCGGGACTTCACTTAATAGTTCGGATGTAGATATCTTTAACTCTACTGTACTACCGGCTTTTATGCTTGTCCCAGGTTGAGGTATAACTGAAACCACTAAGCCCGGCAGGGATATTTCACCGGTTAATGGTATCTTGCTGGTTATAACATTTATTCCCATAGACTCAAGATGATTTGAAGCAAATATATAGTCAAGTCCTATTATATTGGGGATTATTACAATCTGGCTGCCTTTGCTTATAATAATATCTACAGATTCTCCCGCAGTTGTCCGCTCACCAGAGGAAGGATCCTGCATGATTATATGATCTTCAGTAAACTCTTCAGAATATTTCTCGGATACAGTACCGGTTTCAAGACCCAGAGTTTCCAATATTCTACCAGCCTCTTGAAGCTCAATTCCAATTAAATTAGGTATTGAAAAAGTGAAGTCACTGCTGCCCATACTCACAATAACTTTTACGGTCCTGTCTGAAGTGGCAGTACTGTTTGGGGCCGGGTCCTGATCGATCACATAGTTTTCAGGAACAATGTCACTATATATCTCATCGGTTATTTCCATATCCAGATCAAAAAACGACAGTGTCTGTTGCGCAGAATCAATATGCATATTATGAATGGGGGGTATTTTTACTTCTTCTGCCGCTACAGGTTCTTTTCCATAAAAAAGGATCGCATAGGTTAAGAATAGTGCAAAAAATATAATTGAGATCACTGCTGCAGTGGCAGTTATGGTATTTTTGCTGATCCATCGTGAAAAAACATTTATACTTTTTCTGTCCTTCCTGCCTTTTCCAAGCAATACCGGTCTATTTTCAAGATAATTATTAAGATCTCTTTTTAGATCGTCAATCTCCCCATATCGTCTACCAGGATCTTTTTCCAGGCAAGTCATGACTATCTTTTCTAATTTTACCGGGGTATCTGCAATCAATGAAGACGGTTTAACAGGTTTTTCACTAATATGCTTAAGGCTTATGTCAACAGATGTATCTCCCCTGAAAGGCGTGTCCCCGGTAAGCATCTCATAAAATACGACCCCAAGTGAATATATATCGGTCCTATTATCCAGGATACTTCCACGTGCCTGTTCGGGAGATAAATACTGTGCGGTCCCAACTATATTTAAAGTCTTTGTAATATCTGTATTCAATGATTTGGCGATACCAAAATCAGTGACCTTTACTTTTTTGTCAGTTGCAATAAGGATATTTTGTGGTTTTATATCCCTGTGAATAAGATTATTATTATGCGCAAACGAGAGGGCCTCACATATTTGAATGAGGATATGTGTGGAAGCTTTAGGGTCAAGGAACCCTTTTCGGTCGATCAATTCCTTGAGGGATAAACCATCTACATACTCCATTATGATAAAGTATGAATCATCAAACTTACCCCAGTCATATATATCGACAATGTTGGGATGTTTTAGTTTGGCCAGTATCTGGGCCTCACTCTTAAATCTTGCAACAAAATTCGTGTCACCGGCATAATTTCTTGAAAGTATCTTTACTGCAACTTTGCGTTTAAGTTTAAGATCTTCCCCCAGGTATATATCCGCCATTCCTCCGGAGGCGATTTTTTCTACTATTCTGTATCTATCTAATATAAATATTTCTTTATCAAAATCCAAATCTATATAATCTTTCTAGAACCTGATTGCAATGACTGTGACATTATCATTTCCCCCATTTTTCAAAGCATTTTCAATAAGTTTCTTCGCAGTTTTCTCAGGCTCCGGGTATTTTTCTGATAATTTTAAAATGATCTCATCTTTTACCATAGAATTTAGTCCGTCAGAGCATATAATAATGGAGTCTCCCTGAAGTATTTTTATAGTTAAATAATCAGGACTTATTTCATCAGATATTCCAAGTACATTTGTGAGAAAGTTCCTCTGCGGATGGTCGAATGTCTCCTCATAAGTGATCTCTCCCCGGCGGTATAGTTCACCGACAAAGGTATGGTCTGATGTGAGGAGATCAATATTCTTATCCCTGCAAAGGTATGCCCTGCTGTCACCGATATGAGCGATATGGACAATTTCACCATACAAAAAGCAAGCAGTAAAGGTAGTACCCATTCCGGAATATTCAGCATCCTTTAATGATTTTTTAAATACTTCATCATTAGCAAGCTTAATAGATTTAATGATCTTGCTTTTTATAAACCTTTCCTGAATACGGGATCGGCCGCTTATACTTTCATTAAAGGACCTGGCAAATGTATCAACTGATAAGCAACTGGCTATTTCTCCAGCGCGGTGGCCTCCCATTCCATCAGCTACAATAAAGAGATTGTCCCTGGCATAAAAACAATCCTCATTTTTCTCACGCATTTTTCCAATATCTGTAGCACCAAAATATTTCATGGTAAATATTATATTTTATTATGGATAATTATTGAAATAATCTTTATTGTATCTTTAAATCCATAGTAATCCCATGTATAACAAAACTAAAATCTAATTTACTTAAACAAAGGGTTTATAGTATTATATGGGGTGCAAATATATGGATTCATAAACGGGCGAATGGCGGAGGCGGTTCACCTAGCGTAGACCATATAAATTCAGAGAATACACCACTA
>JAZFRP010000278.1:0-2289 GCA_036445715.1 Candidatus Humimicrobiaceae bacterium
GGGGGTACAGGTTTTGAGTTTAAATGATTTTTTTTGCCCTGATTCTGTGGCAGTGATAGGGGCTGCCAGGGAAGAGGGTAAAGTAGGACGTACCATTTTTGATAATATTATCGGATCAGGCTATAAGGGAAAAGTCTTTCCGGTAAACCCGAGGGCCACTGAGATAAATGGCCATAAATGCTATCCGTCAATACTTGATATCAGACAGGATATCGTACTTGCAGTAATCGTAATACCGGCTGAATTTATTTCTAAAGTGCTGGAAGAATGCTCAGAAAAAGGTATAAAGTATGCCATTATTATCTCTGCAGGATTTAAAGAGACAGGTGTAAAAGGAGCCAAAAGGGAAAAGCGCCTTATTGAAAAGGCGAAAGATTATGGTATCAGGATACTGGGACCGAATTGCCTGGGTATGATAGATGCATCCTGTCCCATAAACGCATCATTTTCGGCAAATATGCCCTCAAAGGGAAAGATCAGTTTTATCTCACAGTCAGGGGCACTTCTAACTGCAGTGCTTGACTGGGCAAAAACTTCAAAAACAGGTTTTTCAAAAGTGGTCTCCCTTGGAAATAAGGCAGACATTTCTGAAAATGACTTTTTCGAAGTCTGGAAAAATGATCCCCATACAGATGTGATCACGGCCTACCTGGAAGGTGTCAGCAATGGCAGGGAATTTATAAGGATCTCCTCAAAGACGTCAAAGAAAAAACCCATCATAGTAATAAAATCAGGTAATACGGATGCAGGGGCAAGGGCTGTATCTTCACACACAGGAACTCTTGCAGGTTCAAATATGGCCTATGAAGCAGCCTTTAAACAGGCAGGAATAATAAGGGCCGGAACCATAAAAGAGTTATTTGATTATGCAAAAGCATTTTCCTATCAGCCATTGCCTGAAGGAAAAAAAGTTGCAATCATTACTAATGCAGGTGGTCCGGGAATCATGGCCACTGATGCTTGTGAGAACAATGGGATACAACTTGCTGGCTTTAGCACAGAGACCATTAATAAGTTAAGGAGTTTTCTTCCCGAAGCTGCGAATCTGTATAATCCCGTGGATGTCTTAGGTGATGCTCTTTCAGACAGGTATAAGCAGGCTCTTGAAGTGGTCATCCAGGACACTAATGTAGATGCGGTAGTAGTGATCCTTACGCCTCAGGCGATGACTGAAGAACTTGAGACAGCCAGGGGCATATCAGATATAATTAGTAAATCAGAAAAGAAGATACCGGTGACGACCAGCTTTATGGGTGGTGACGAGGTGAAAAAGGGTATTGATTATCTGACAAAGAAGAAAATACCTAATTTTGATATACCGGAAGCCGCAGTCAATACATTAAAAGTCATGATGGACTATAATGAATGGAGAGCAGAAAAGAGCCATCCTGTTATCGAATTCAATGTTGATGAGGAAAAGGTCAAGTCAGTATTTGACATGTGCAGGTCCGAGGGAAGATTAGAGCTTGGTGAACTGGAAGCAAGAAAAATACTTGAAGCTTATAAGATACCTGTTCCAAAAGCTGAGGTTGCCCGTGAAATAGAAGATGCAAAAAAGATAGCATCCAGGATGGGATATCCGGTAGTTTTAAAGATAGTATCACCAAATATTTTGCATAAAACAGATGTCGGTGGTATAAAAGTAGGAATAGAAAATGAAAAGGAACTTGAAGAAAGCTATAATGATATCCTTTTCAATGTAAAGAGATATATGCCTGATGCCAATATCTCCGGGATACTTGTACAGGAGATGGTAAAAGATATAAAAGAGACCATAATAGGCATAAGTGAAGATCCGCAATTTGGACCGATGATAATGTTCGGACTTGGCGGCATATATGTCGAAGTATTAAAGGATGTGTCTTTCAGGATAGCGCCAATAAGCGAAAAGAGCGCAAGGGAGATGATCGGGGAGATAAAGACGATCAAACTTTTGAAAGGTACAAGAGGAGAGACACCATCAGATATTGAGAGTATAATTGATGTACTGCTCAGGATGTCTCAATTAGTCACAGATTTTCCTGAAATAATGGAAATGGATATAAATCCTTTATTTGTAAAAAAGCATGGGGAAGGTTCCATTGCTGGAGATGCAAGAATAAGAATTGGAGGTTAGATCATGGTTCCGCTATATTTCATCTCGAATCAGCCATTTTCGGGTAAAAGCTCTATGTGTGTGGGTGTAAGCAAGATACTGATCGAAAAAGGTCTAAAGGTCGGTTATATGAAACCGGTAGGAACTCTTCCAACGAGAGTCGGCGGGATCACCACTGATGAAGACGCACAATA
>JAZFRP010000279.1:0-4892 GCA_036445715.1 Candidatus Humimicrobiaceae bacterium
AAATAATGTGAGATAATTAATAAAACCTGCATCTTTGACCAAAATAAAATCTATTGCTGTCTTTTTTTAAGACCGTAAAGATATCCGAATGCTTTAGCGGTATCTATATATATAAGAAGTAATGGTATGAAAAATAGTGCAGGGATCCTTAAGGCCGGAGAAGGCCTGCATTTTTCATTTCCCTGCCATTTATAAAACATCCTGCGGTAGGGCTTGTAGCTATAGGCAGAAAAAAGGACTATAAATGACAATAAAATATATGGGCTGAAAAATACAGCAGCCAGTATGACCGCTAAAAAACCAAGGCCTGCTAAAAATCTTATAAGATGCCTCCTGGGATACATCTTTCCCAGCGCATCTCCCTTGGCATACCTGAAAAATTGCCTGAATATCTGGTCAAGGTTTTCCCTCATCCTCCAGTGGACAATTGCCCCGGGATCGAAACGGAGCTTGCATCCGGTTTTTTTGAGATTAAAGTTAAATTTCATATCCTCGCCATAGTCGAGATCTTCAGGGTACCCCTCAACTTTTTCCCAATCCTTCTTCCTGAAACATACATTCCTGGAAGACGGCATAAAACTCTCTTCAGGGGTCTCATCAAGTCCTGGCATTATGCAAAGCGCCTGGCATCTCTGTAGAAAACTTGTACAATCAGCATAATTCATGCCCCCTGTAACCAGGTTTTTCTTACTACCGCCCTTCCCCCCGGGTATGCTGCTTATCTCTTCCAACCAATCAGGATCAATGAGGCATCCGGCATCACTTACACATATATATTTTCCTTTTGATCTTGATATTGCGATATTCCTGCCTTTTGATATGCCTGCACCCGGCTCCTTCAAAAGTTTTACTACCAATATATCCCGGGTTTTTTCACTGTCAGTAGCTGGTCCATTAGAATTCCCGGTGAGATTATTTTCAATGCTTTCACTGACCTCAAGTATTATCTTGACTTTACTGTCTCCTGAAACGGCCCAGTCCTCAAAAAAATCCTTTGCCAGCTCAAAGGTCCTGTCAGTCGAACCTCCATCAACGATCACTATTTCTCCCGGAAGTAAAGTCTGTCTCTTAAGACTCTGTAAAAATTCAATTATTGAGCCCTCTTCATTATATACTGTAGTAATAAAGCTTATATCTTCTCTCACTTCTTATTTCCTCCTGCACGGCTCCCGCAATAATACTTTTTAAGTGCCCTGATATAATAACTGACTCTCCCATGTTTTCTTATATTTGATGAAAAGACCTGAGCTATCCAGAAGATAATAATACGGTTTATGATCCCTGTAAAATACAAAAAGCTTAAAAATGCTGCGTGGACCGGTGAATAATTTTTTAAAAAGTAAAGGCGGCGGCTCTTCCATATCCCTGATTCTCTTTCTGCCATATCCCTTGAGGCTATTCCACTGTCTGCATGAACAATGCAATATCCGGGATAATAATAATTTTTGCGGCCGCTCCTGTAAAGTCTCAGGCAAAGATCCGTATCCTCGCTATACATAAAATAATCAGCATCAAATCCTCCGCAGTCTATAAATAGTCCTCTATCCACAAGCATGAAGGACCCTGCGAGCCAGTCAACCTCCCCGGGGCCGTCGTGATCCCACCAGCTCATAAAATATGAACCGAATATGCTGCTTCTGCTAAAGAAGCGGTACAGGAAATAACTTTCATAAAATTGCCTGGCGAGTGTTGGAAAAGCGCGGCAGCTATAATGAAGTCCGCCGGATTCTCCTATTATCTTTGCTCCTATTATCCCCGGATTATCTGAATCTTTATAAAACTTCAGCAAAGAGCCGATATCACCGCCGGTTATTTTGCAATCAGGGTTTAAAAATAGGAGGAATTTCCCCTTTGCGGACTCTGCGCCCTTATTGGATGCTCTTCCAAAACCAGTATTGCTTCCCATTTCCATAAGGTAGAATCCCTTATGGCCAGAACAAAAATCCCTGAGGTACTCCGCACTCCCGTCATTGGAAGCATTATCCGCTATGATGACTTCGAGATTTACATCATCTCCAGAATGCTTCATTATGCTTTCAAGGCAACTCTCTATGAAGCCGCTGCCATTAAAATTTACGATTATTATGCTAAGTTCTATCACATTACCCCGCCAATGATCGATAAGAGTTCCTTCTCAAAACTGGTATTTGAAAACTTCTGGCAATTCCTGACTGCATTCTTCCTGATCCTCCCGGAGTCCACCTCTCCCCTGATTATTTTGAGCGTTTGATCAGCTAGCTCCCTGAGGTCACTGAAGAATAATCCGTCGACTTCATCTTTTATTATTTCTTTCTGGCCGCCTTTATTGATCACTACCGGGATACACCCTGCTGACATAGCCTCCGCTGTAGTGATACCAAAATGCTCAAATTTTTCCGGATGTGCATTTTCATCTTCGCCAAGTCCTGAAGCATGCCAGAATATGGATGCCTTCTTGAATAGTCCTGTCAGTTTTTTAAATGATACATTGGAAAGGACTTCTATCGGATATCCCGCTGAAAGCTTTTTTATCCGCTCAATATATTCCAGGTGTTCACCGATAGATGATACCCCACCTGCAAGGTAGAGGGTATAACCCTTCATGTCCACAGGATATTTTTCTATCATCTTTATAAAGGTAGCCGCCAGCTCATACTGCTTCTTATTATGGTGTTCCGGGAAAAACCTTCCTACGGACAGGATCATTTTCTCTTTATTGTCCCCTTTACTCCTGAAGCTTTCTGTATCCACCGGAGGAAAAAGTATTGTACTGTCCTTATCCCAGAATTTTTTGATCCAGGAACTCGAATATTCAGATATTGATATTATTTTCTGGTATGAATCCAGGAATCTAAAGTGCCTGGGATATGTAATAAGGAATAACGGTATATATCCAAGTATCTTAAGTATCAGCTTTTTTACAGGATTCATTGCTGTCTCATCATATACTACCGCTCCCAGTTTCCTTGTATCCCTGGAACCGGCCTTTCCTTCTGAAGGAGTAAAGGTCCCGGAATCGATCTCTATAGTGTATTCCCTGTTTCCACCCTCTGTTTTTTTTACAATTCTACCCGGATCATTTACCGAATTGTTATCCGGATCCGTTTCCAGGGTATTAAAAGGAATCTTTATGCTCTTTCTCTGTCCTTTTTTTAGGACTATATTATATTTATGGATTTTTCTGCCATTGCTTATTATGGTGATCCCTGTTTTCATCTCATCAATCAAACTGTTTTGTGGATTCTTGATCCCCAGGACCAGCATGTCTTTTCCGCGGATCTTAAGTATTGCCCTTCCGCTTGTCCAGCTTCCGCGCCTCAGCATAAACCTTTTTGGTTCATAAAGTCCTTCTTCGATATTTATGCCCTTAAATCCTCCGGTCATCTTTTCTGCAAGCTTAAACATCCATAGTGCCGGAAGCCTGAAGAATAGTAGAAGGAAACGGTGGATAAACTTAAAGTCCACATCAAATGGCGTCGGAAAATAACAGAGATATATATTCTTTGCCGCATAAGACGGGAGGGCGCTCAAATATGTCGCGTTTATAAAAAGATCATATTTTTCGGTGAGTTTTTTTGTATAATCGTCAGAAATATAGGGAAATACCTTAAGGTTCACATTGTTGAGGTCCAGGTTCAACCTGCCGGCTACTTTGCTGAGATCAGCATACAGATCGGTTACCAGATCCACCTCATACCCGGATTGGGCCGAAAGGATCTCTGCCATCTTGCAGCTATACCTTTCTCCTCCTCCGGCGGTAGATAAATATCTATCATAGATCGCGATTTTTAACATAGTCTAGGAGCCTTTCCGAGAACTGGATCTTGGTTTGTTGGATAATAAAATAGTAAGATACAAGGCAAAGTGACCCAGGCAATGTACCACATTGTCTGGGAGCTTTAACGAAGCAGATTGCTGTTTTATTGTCCAATCCTCCGGACAGACTCTATTTTTACACATATCTTCGTTTTTCGTCATCGCAGGTACCATATCGCTTCTTCCTCAGGCTCTGATCTATTTAAAAATATAAGCCTGCAAACCCCGGTACCAATTCTCGGACAGGCTCCTGAAATGCTAACATGATTTTAGGATTATTTAAAATCCCTGAACCAGGCCTTTACCTGCCTGTCCCTGATTTTACTTGATAATCTTATATCCAGCCTTTTTTTAAGGTACTTGGGCAAAAGATAAAACATCTCAAAAAATATCCTGAACCTTATGGGAATATCTATCCTTCTTACTTTGCTCCCCCTTGCAAGCTGACTCATATAATACAGGGTATGTATTGCTTTTGAGACCGTAAAAGCCGCCTGGCTCCTGATGAATGTCAGCAGCCAGCCATTTTTATATATCATAAGCAGCCTGTTTCTCAGGACATGATATGTAAAATTATATGACCATTCCTGTCCGGAACCGCAGTGATGGTGCCTTACCAGGGCTTTAGGGGTAAAGAAATGTTTCCACCCTTTGAGCCTGGCTCTCCAGAAAAGGTCTATATCCTCATAATATGTAAAAAAATCCGGATCGAAATATCCTGTGTCCTCAAGCATCTTCCTGTCCACCATAAAGCTGCTCCCGCTAAGGGCAAAAACTTCCTCGATCCTGCTGTATTGGCCGTCATCGAAACTTAAATATCCCCTGTCCCTGCTGTAGAAAGAGCGATTGACCTTGGCCCCGCAGCTATTGATAATATCTTTACGGTATCTGTAAAGGTCGCAGGCGATCTTTATTTTTATTTTTACCGGCTTTTTCCCTACTATTTTCTCCACCAATATCTCCTCACCTAATACAATCTTCAAATTATTCGAGGAGATCTCTGAAGACACTTGAAGTTCAAGTATGGTGTCCCTGGAAATATCGGTGATCGGTACGGCCATTATTGCATTACCCTGTGTCCAATAAATGGCCTCGCC
>JAZFRP010000280.1:0-2204 GCA_036445715.1 Candidatus Humimicrobiaceae bacterium
AAGCATATCGGTTTCTTTATGGTTTGATCCAGTGTGGCTTAAAAACTATATTTACCCTCCTTTACAGGGCTACCATCAAAGATGCAGGCAAGATCCCTGAAAAAGGTAAATATATCATTTGCTCTAATCATATAAGTTATCTTGACCCTGTATTAATAGGAGCATATACGCCGAGATTTACTTATTTTATGGCAAAAAAAGAATTATTTTCATTTAGTTTTCTTTCAAATCTTGTCATCTATCTCAATGCATTTCCTGTAGACCGTGACATTATTGACAGGAAAACTTTCAATACTGCGCTGGATATTTTAAAAAATGAGAATGTATTATGCCTCTTCCCGGAAGGAACAAGATCTGTTGACGGTAAAATAGGGGAGGGTAAAAAAGGTGTGGGACTGATATCGCTTCTTTCAGGTGCTCCGATAATCCCTATGGTTGTAATCGGTTCAAATAAAATAATCCAAAAACCTCATAAACGAATATTTTTTCCAAAAATAAAAATGGTAGTCGGAGATATAATAGATACTGAAAAGATCATAAAAGAAAATGATAGAAAAAAAGCGATTCAAATAATTGTAGATGAGACTATGGCTTCAATAAAAAAACTTTATCAAGATATAACCGGGATAGAAAGCTAATATGGAAATAGAGATAGCTAAATATTCAGGATATTGCTTTGGAGTAAAAAGAGCATTAAATATAGTGGAAAAAACACTGGATGAATATAGCGAATCCGGTAAAAAAGTATATACCCTTGGTTCTGTAATACATAATCCTGGAGTTATGAATGAATTATCTAATATGGGCCTGGCTTCTGCAGGAGAACCTGAAGGAATAAAACCCGGAAGTACATTGATTATCAGGTCTCACGGCATGTCTCCGAGGACCCTCAAGATCCTTTTGGATAAAAATATAGAAATAGTAGATGCAACATGCCCATTTGTAAAAAAACCCCAGGCAAAAGTTAAAAAACTTGAAAACCAGGGATATTTTGTTTTAGTCATCGGGGACAAGGATCATCCTGAAGTCATTGGCATCAAGGAGCAAATAGACGATAACAGTGTCAGAGTAATTCAAAATTCACTTGAGGCTTCTGACCTGGATTTTAAGAAAAAAATAGGTGTGGTTATACAGACAACTCAAACTGCTGATAGAGTAAAAAGTATAACTTCGGTACTTATTGATAAATGTAAGGAACTTTTAATATGTAATACCATTTGTGATACAACTAAAAACCGGCAGGAGTCTACAAGAATACTTGCTAAAAAAGTAGATGTGATGATCGTTGCCGGCGGCAGGAACAGTGCGAACACGACTCACCTTGCTGATATTTCCTTAGAAGAAAATAAAAGAACTTACCATATTGAGAGTTATAGCGGGATAGATCCGGAATGGTTTAAAGATTCTGATAAAATAGGGATCAGTGGGGGAGCGTCAACCCCGGAAAAAGATATCATCGATATTAAAAAAACAATCGAAAGTTTTGATTCTTGAAAGAGACTACCTGCTGCAATAATAAATGCATTTTTTGTTTTGTCGACCAGCTGCCTGAAAATCTCAGGCCCTCATTATATATTAAAGATGATGATTACCTGCTTTCATATATGTATGGTAATTTTATTACTCTCACAAATATCTCAAAAAAAGATATAGGGAAGATAATCAAATACCGGCTTGAACCATTGTATGTTTCTGTCCATGCCCTGGATCCGGACATTAGAAATATTATTTTCAATAATAGGGACAATTTGAAAGGACTTGAGAACCTTAAAAAACTGGATGATGCAAATATTAAAACAAATATCCAGATAGTCCTTGTTCCCGGTCTAAATGATGGTAGAAACCTCATAGACACTCTCGAAGGATTAATAAGGGATTTTAAAAATATTGTATCTGTCGGGATAGTCCCTGCAGGGATCACCAGGTACAATAAAAAGCAAAAGCTTAGACCTTTTAGTGCAGGTAATGTCAATAATACCATAAAGATAATTGATAAGTTTAACAATGATCATCCTGGTCCTGCCGGGGAAAAAAAAGTATTCCTATCAGATGAATTTTATATTATGTCCAGAACTGATCTTCCACTTTATGAAAGCTACGGAGATTTTAACCAGATTGAAAATGGAATAGGAAAAGTATCAGATTTTCTCCACGGGGTGCAAAATATTATTAAAGGCCTTGATGCAAAGACTGATGCATTTTTT